>JAZSGC010000077.1:0-14777 GCA_045532525.1 Candidatus Scatosoma sp. | reverse complement strand
TGATGAATTTTTCTTCATCCGCCCAGCTATACAGCTTACGGATATCTTTGCCTACTACTTCGGAAGGGTGTTCCGCCGCGATTTTACGCATTGCGTTGAAGTGTACTTGGCTGCCCGCGTCGGACATATCCAAAAAGAATTCCTTTGCAAACGTACCGTCTTGAATGTCTTTCAAAACCTTCTTCATCGCCTTTTTCGTTTCTTCGGTGATGATTTTCGGTCCGGTTACGTAATCGCCGTATTCCGCGGTGTTAGAAATGGAATAGCGCATTCCTTCAAAGCCGCTTTGATAGATAAGGTCGACAATAAGCTTCATTTCGTGAATGCATTCAAAGTATGCGTTTCTAGGGTCGTAGCCTGCTTCTACAAGCGTTTCATAGCCCGCCTGCATCAGCGCGCAAACACCGCCGCAAAGCACCGCTTGTTCGCCGAAAAGGTCGGTTTCCGTTTCGGTACGGAAGTTGGTTTCCAAAACGCCCGCTCTTGCGCCGCCGATACCCAAAGCGTACGCCAAACCGATTTCAAGCGCGTCGCCCGTTGCGTCCTGCTCTACCGCGATAAGACAAGGCACGCCTTTGCCCGCTTGATATTCGCTGCGAACGGTATGGCCGGGGCCTTTGGGCGCAACCATAATAACGTTGACGTTCTTCGGGGGCTTAATGCAACCGAAATGAATGTTAAAGCCGTGCGCAAACGCCAAGGTCTTACCTTCGGTAAGGTTGGGTTCGATGCTTTCTTTATAAAGCTTGGCTTGCTTTTCGTCGTTGATAAGAATCATAATCACGTCCGCAACCTTTGCCGCGTCCGCCGCCGTCATTACGGTCATACCCTGCGCTTCCGCCTTTGCCCAGCTCTTGCTGCCCTTGTAAAGACCGACAACGACTTTCACGCCTGATTCGTGCAGGTTGAGCGCGTGCGCGTGACCCTGCGAACCGTAACCGATGATGGCTACCGTTTTGCCGTTTAACTTGTTCAAGTCACAATCCTGTTGATAGAAAATTCTGTTTGCCATAATAGTACTCCTGTCCTTTATGTTTAATTTTTTATTTTTATAAAAACGGAAAACTCCGTTATGCTCAATCAATAAAAAGCGTATTTGCGCCGCGTTCCAACGCTACGATCCCCGTACGGCACATTTCCAAAATCCCAAACGGCTGCATCAGCTTAACGAACGCGTCGATTTTGGACGGGTTGCCCGTCACTTCGATACACATTGCTTCGATGGAATAATCGATAACGCTTGCACGGAATACGTCTACCGCCGTCATAATATCGCTGCGGTTTTCCGAGTGGTTTGCCACCTTGATAAGCATAAGCTCGCGCTGGATAGGTTCGTCTTCCAGCACTTCCACCTTTTTGACGACGTACAGCTTTTTCAGTTGGTTGATAAGCTGCGTTTTTACGTTGTCGTCGCCGCTCATCGAAATGGTGATACGGGAATATTCGCTGCGTTCGGTTTCTCCCACCGTCAATGCGTCGATATTAAACCCGCGGCGGGTGAACATTGCCGTTACGCGCGTCAATACCCCCGCTTTATTCTCTACGTATACTGCAATTACAAATTTGCGTTCCATATAAGCTTTTCTCCTTATAATAAAAGTGCATTGATTTACTGCGTTTTAGCCGTGCAACGTTTGGCGCGGAGATGCGAGCAAGACAAGGCGTTGCGAGTACGCTGTAGGGAGCGTACTTGCCGTACGTGACCAAAGCGCACGGAGCAACAACGTAGTATTGCGAAGTATATACGCGTCAAACATCAAACCTTCGTGATGATGTCGCTAATTGCTCCGCCCGGCGGCAGCATCGGCAATACCATTTCGTCCTTGTCGATACGCGCGTCGATAACCGTGGGTTTATCCGATTGCAACGCCGCTTCAAACGCGCGTTTGAATTCCACAGGCGTTTCCGCCAAAATCCCTTCCGCGCCGAACGCCTTGGCAAGCTGTACAAAATCCGTTTGACGGGAAAGGACGGTGTTTGAATACCGTTTTCCGAAAAAGAGCGTTTGCCATTGTCTTACCATACCCAACACGCCGTTGTTCATCAATACGATGACTACGGGAATTTTATAGGTAACCGCGGTAGCAAGCTCGTTCAAGTTCATACCAAAGCTGCCGTCGCCCGTAATCAATACCACGGGTTTTTTCGTGGCTACGTACGCGCCTATCGCTGCGCCAAGCCCAAAGCCCATCGTACCCAAGCCGCCGCTGGAAACAAACTGTCTTGCACCGCCAAACTGCACGTACTGCGCCGCCCACATTTGGTGCTGCCCTACGTCCGTTGCGATAATCGAATCCGCAGGTTTTGTTTTGTTAATGATATCGAACGCTTGCTTGGGCGTAAGCGGTGCGGTATTCGCCGCCGCAATTTCCGCTTCAAAGCGTTCTTCTTCCGCTTTCAGCTTTTTCACTTGCGCAAACCATTCGGGCTTCGCGCTTTCGTCGCACTTTTCCGCGATCCGCGCAAACGCGTCCGCTACGTCGCCCACAAGCCCCAAATCTACGCGGACGTTCTTATTGATTTCCGCGCTATCGGGGTCAAGCTGAATAATTTTGCTTTGCTTGGCAAATTTAGAAACGTTGCCCGTGGCTCTATCCGAAAAACGTACGCCCACCGCCAAAATAAGGTCGGCTTCGTTTTGCGCCATCGACGACGCGTAATGCCCGTGCATACCCTGCATACCCAAGAAGCATTCACTTTCCTGCGGTACGGCGGAAAGTCCCATAAAAGAGCAACCGATTACCGCGCCGATTTTTTCCGCAAACGCAACAATGTCTTTGCCGAGCCCTAAGCCCGCTGCGCCGCCGCCTACGTAGATGTACGGCTTTTTCGCTTGGTTTATCAACGCAACCGCCGCGTCCACCTGTTTTTCTTTCACTTTCGGCAACGCCGTCTTTTCCACAACCCCTTGCGATTCGTATTCGTATTTCGCCACCTGCACGTCCTTGGGAATATCCACAAGCACGGGGCCGGGTCTGCCCGATTTGGCAATACGGAAGGCTTCGCGTAAGGTGTCCGCCAGATCCGCAATATCCGAAACGAAGAAATTGTGTTTGGTGATAGGCAACGTAACGCCCGTAATATCAATTTCCTGAAAGCTGTCTTTGCCGATGAGCGAACAGGGTACGTTGCCCGTAATCGCCACCATAGGGATACTATCCAGCATCGCCGTCGCTATCCCCGTGACAAGGTTGGTTGCGCCCGGTCCGCTGGTCGCAATACAAACGCCGACCTTACCCGTCGCACGGGAATACCCGTCCGCCGCGTGCGAAGCGCCTTGCTCGTGCGCGGTCAAAACGTGGTTGATTTTGTCTTTATATTCATATAATGCGTCGTAGATATTGATGACCTGACCGCCGGGATAGCCGAATACGTCGGTTACTCCCTGTTCGATAAGGGTTTGTATTAAGATTTGCGCGCCGTTTAATTGCATAGCGTGTTTTCTCCTTGCTTTTGATATGTCGCTTAGTATTTATATAAGTCTTGGCTGTTTTCCAGCTGGAACATTCTATTTACCGCCGTCACCAACGCCCGAATGGACGACGTCATAATATCGGCGTGAATGCCCGCGCCCCAGTACGGCGTTTCATTATCGATAATGCAAATATACGCCGCCGCCTTAGACGAAGATTTTTCTTCAATGGCGTGCTGTACGTAGCTTTCCAAAACGTAATTCCTACCCGTCACCTTTTTGATGGCGTTGCTTATGCAGTCCAGTCTACCCGTACCTTCCGTCGCCACCGTATGGCGTTCGCCGTCCAAACAAAGCTCCACGTTTGCGCGGACGATTTCGCCGCCCTCTTCGTACTGCGCGTTTATCAAGCTAATCCTATCGTGACGGTTGACGAAATCTCGCGTAAAAATTTCATACACCTCGTTGGGGGAAAGCTCTTTGTGCGCGTGGTCGGAAATACTCTTGACGTGATACCCGAACACTTCGCGAAGCTTGGGGGGAAGTATAAGCTTAAATTGCGTTTCCAGCACGTACCCGATGCCGCCCTTGCCCGACTGGGAATTGATACGGATAACGTCCGCTTCGTATACTCTACCCACGTCCGCAGGGTCGATGGGCAGGTAGGGAACGGTCCAGGTTTGCGCGTCCCGCTCCATACGGTATTTCATACCCTTGGCAATCGCGTCTTGGTGCGAACCCGAAAACGCCGCAAACACCAGCGCGCCGCTGTACGGCTGTCTGTCGCTTACTTTCATTCTGGTTACTCGTTCGTAAACGCGCGTGATTTGGGGCAGGTTGGAAAAGTCCAGCTTAGGATCTATCCCTTGCGAATACATATTCAGCGCCAACGTGATAACGTCTACGTTGCCCGTGCGCTCCCCGTTGCCAAACAGCGTGCCTTCAATACGGTCGCCGCCCGCCAACAAGCCCATTTCGCTATCCGCCACCGCGCAGCCTCTATCGTTGTGCGGGTGCAGGGAAATGATGACGTTTTCGCGGTTTTTCAGGTTTTTACACATATATTCCACCTGATTCGCGTACACGTGCGGCATCGAATGGGAAACGGTAACGGGCAAATTGATAATCGTCTTATCGTCCGCCGTCGGCTGCCAAACGTCCAACACCGCATTACAAATTTCCGCCGCAAATTCAGGCTCCGTACCCGTAAAGCTTTCGGGGGAATATTCAAAAATGATTTTCCCTTCCGCTTGCTCGCGGTACTGTTTACAAAGCTTTGCGCCGAACACGGCGATATCGATAATTTCTTTCTTTTCCCGCTTAAAAACCTGCTGTCTTTGCGCCACGGACGTAGAATTATACAAATGCACCACCGCACGCTTTGCGCCTTTCAACGCTTCAAAGGTTTTGGCAATGATATGCTCGCGCGATTGCGTAAGCACCTGTATGGTCACGTCTTCGGGAATTAAATTTTCTTCGATGAGCTTGCGGCAAAATTCGTATTCCGTTTCGCTTGCCGCGGGGAAGCCGATTTCGATTTCCTTGAACCCAACCTTGCACAAAAGCTGGAAAAATTCTAATTTTTCGTCCAAGCTCATCGGGATAACCAGCGCCTGATTGCCGTCGCGCAAATCCACGCTGCACCAAATGGGCGGCTTCTCAATGGACGAACGCTTGGTCCATTCCATCGTCACGCCCTGCGGCTCGAAATATTGTTTGACGTATTTGTTGCTGTTTTTCATACTTTGTTCCTTTATACAAAAAAATCTCTTTCTACAAGCGCGCTTACGCCGCGCCCATACGAAAGAGACGAAGATTTGTGTTCTCCGCGGTACCACTCCGTTTGGCGGTTGCCCGCCCACTCGCGTCCTGAAAGACTTCTCTATAACGGGAGAACCCGTCCGAATCTACTAAGTAAGGCTTGCGTTTGCGCCCTGCCGTTCTCTCGGCGGCTCGGGGAAGAGCTATCATCCGTAACGCCCTATCGGCTCGCACCAAACGCCGACTCTCTGCACAAGCGACCTTTACGGATTTATTTCCCGTCATTGCCTTTTATGAATAAATATTTTTAATATTTATATTGTAACGATTACAACCGCATTTGTCAATGAAATGCGATAGGAAATTTTTGCTTTTTTATGGATTTATCGCATTTTTTACCGTTTTTTACGGCTATGCTTTATAATTTGTATACCCAACCGAAAGCGTCAGGAGCTTTCCCCCATTGAATTCCCGTTAGCGTATCGTACAATTTCTGCGTAACTTCCCCGATTTTTTCTTCGCCGATGACGTATTCCTTTTCGCCAAACGCAAGCTTGCCGATAGGCGAAACCACCGCCGCCGTACCGCAACCCCACGCTTCTTCCAGCGTACCTTGCTCTAAGGATTCCACCAGCTCGTCAATCGAAAGCAGGCGTTCGGTTACTTTATATCCCAGCTTACGCAGCACTTCAATGCAGCTCTTGCGCGTAATTCCGGGCAAAATCGAACCCGTCAGCATCGGGGTGATGATTTCTCCGTTGATTTTGAACATAACGTTCATTGCGCCCACTTCTTCAACGTATCTACGCTCTACGCCGTCCAGCCAAAGCACCTGCGAATATCCCTTTTTCGCCGCTCTTTCGCCTGCGCGCGTACTCGCCGCATAGTTACCGCCGCACTTCGCATACCCCGTGCCGCCGCGCACCGTGCGCACGTCTTCGCTTTCAATCATAATCCCTACGGGATTGATGCCTTCTTTGTAATAGCTGCCGCTGGGCGAAGCGATAATCATAAAGGTAGCGCGCTTTACCGCGTGTACACCAAGCGCTTCGTCGTTGCCGAACATAAAAGGACGAAGATAAAGCGACGTGCCAAAGGATTTGGGTACCCATCTTTCTTCCAGCTTAACGAACGTCGTCATCAGCTCCAACATATCCTTTTCGTCCATTTGCGGCAAGCTCATACGCTCGGCGGAATTATTCATACGCTTCACGTTTTCCTGCGGACGGAACATCTGAATCCCGCCGTCCTTACGGCGATATACCTTTAAGCCTTCAAAAATTTCCGCGCCGTAATGTAAAACGGTGGACGCAGGGTGTAAATCAATGCGACCGAACGGCACGATTCTTGCGTCGTACCAACCCTTACCTTCTTCCCAGTCCACCATTAACATATGGTCGGTGAATACTTTGCCAAAGCCCAGCTCGTTTTCAGGCGGCATCGTTTGCGGATTCGTCGTTTTTTGTATACGGATTTTCATAGCGTTCCCCTCGAGTTTTATTTATTCGTTTTTTGCATAGAAAAGTGTTTATCTATTTATTAAAATAATGATATAATCATAGCACACCCGCAAAATTAAGTCAACGATTTGCGCGTAAAAATAAACGTGATTTTTCTTTTTTATAAAATTTTCACTCGCTTTTCATTGGCTTTTTTCTTTTGCATATGCTATAATAAACAAGCGAAGAAAAAACAAGGAGAATTTTTGCGCGATATGTGGAAATCGTTACTTAAAAAAATAACTGAATCCACCGTTTCGGTTTTGCCCGTAACGGCAATCGTGCTGATTCTCAATTTCACGCCGCTCATCCATTTTTCCACCACGGAAACGGTCGTGTTTATTTGCTGTGCCGTCGCTTTAATCGTCGGTATGGCGCTGTTTAATCTCGGTGCGGACATCGCTATGACGCCGATGGGCGAACAAATCGGTTCGGGCTTGTCAAAAACGGGAAAATTCAAAACCCTGCTTATCATTTGCTTGGTAATGGGCGTGTTGATTACCATTGCCGAACCCGACCTTTCGGTGCTTGCTACCCGCGTGGAAGGCGTAATCAACAGCACTGCGTTGAAAATCGCCATCGGTATGGGCGTAGGCTTGTTTTTGGTGCTTTCCGTACTCAAAATCGTGTTCCGTATCAGCCTTTCAAATATGCTCACCTTTTTTTACGCGTTGCTTTTTGCGATTGTAACGCTGCTTATCGTACAGGGCAAAGAAAGCTTTTTGCCGCTGGGCTTTGATTCGGGCGGCGTTACGACGGGGCCTATTACCGTACCTTTCATAATGGCGTTGGGCTTGGGTGTTTCCACCGTGCTTGGCGACAAGCGGGATAGAGAAAGCAGCTTCGGTTTTATCGCGCTTTGTTCCATCGGGCCTATCCTTGCCGTAATGATTTTGGGTTTGACGGCAACGGGCGACCCTACCTTGGAAATGGACGCAAGCGATTACGCGCTCAACTTATCCCACGCACCCACAATGCTTTTGCATACCTTGAAAAACGTAGCGATCGCCATCGCGCCCATCGTTATTTTCTTCTTTGTGTTGCAGGCAATTTTTATGCGTTCTTCCAAACGCAAGGTAAAACAAATTATTTTCGGTATTTTTTATACTTATTTCGGGTTGGTCATCTTCCTTACCGCCGTAGAAATCGGCTTTACGGCAATCGGCTTTAAAATGGGCTATCAGCTTGCCGACGCGCCCAAGTGGTTAGTAACGCTGCTTTCGTTCGTACTCGGTTTGACCGTCGTGTTAGCAGAACCCGCCATTCACGTTTTAAACAAACAGGTCGAAACGGTAACGGGCGGTGCGATCACCAAGCGCTCGATGCTCATCGCCCTTTCCGTGGGCGTAGGCGTATCCATCGCCCTTTCGGTGTTGCGCGTGCTGGTCGATAAACCCTTCTCTGTATTATATTATCTCGTGCCCGGTTATATTTTGTCCTTGGGCTTGGCGTTTTTCGTACCCAAAATTTATACGGCAATCGCGTTCGACTCGGGCGGTGTTGCCAGCGGTCCTTTGACGTCTACGTTCATTTTGCCCTTTATCATCGGCTTGTGCTTTGCGGCGAACGGAGATAGCTCCGCGCGCGTGCTTACCGACGCGTTCGGCTTGGTGGCGATGGTGGCGATGACGCCGCTTATCACCATTCAGTCGCTCGGCTTTAAAGCCGTCCTTTCCAAACACCTGAAAGAAAAGATTTCGATGAAGCGTATTTTGGATAAAGACGACGAACAAATCATCAAATTTATGTAAAACAAGGGGGGCAGGTATGCAATCAACGAAAAAAGTTGTAAAAAATAGAAAGCCTGCGGAAAAGAAAACCGCGCCTGTAAACGACGGCTTCCGCAAGCTAAAAATCCTGGTCACCGTTGTCAATCGCAGTAAAACGGAGTTCTTTATCGACCTTTTAACGGCGTATGAAGTCAATTTCCAAACCGCGCTTTTGGCGCAGGGTACGGCAACCAACGAAACGCTGCATATGCTGGGCTTAGAAGATTCGGATAAGAGCGTGATTCTCAGCGTTATCCGTGAAGATAAAGCCGAAGAAGCCCTGCACGCCATTGAAGACAAATTCAACACCTTAAAACGCGGCAAGGGTATCGCGTTTACCATACCGATGTCCAGCGTTATCGGCGTGGCAATGTACCGTTTTTTAAGCAATCATCGGGCGTAAGCCTTTTTCAAAATTCATCTTAGGAGAATTACGTATGCAATACCAACACGAAGCGATTTTTTGTATCGTCAACAGCGGTTATAGTGAAGCGGTTATGGACGCCGCAAAAAGGCTGGGCGCACGCGGCGGCACGGTCATCAACGCACGCGGCACGGCAAGCAAGGAAGCGGAAAATTTCTTCCATATCACCGTACACCCCGAAAAGGAAATCGTGATGATTTTGGTCCCGAAAAAAATCAAGGACAGCGTTTTGCACGCTCTGTATCAGGAAGTCGGGTTGGATACCGCAGGTCAAGGCATTGCCTTTTCCGTGCCCGTTGAAAGCGCGGTCGGTCTTTCTAAACCGTCCGAAGAAAAGTAAGCTTTCGTTGCATAATAATACCCCCGTCGAGCCTTGCTCGGCGGGGGGCTTTTTTTATTCGTCGCGTACCTGTACGGCAGGTTCCTGTTTTTCCGTTCTTGCTACAAGAGAATATTTCAGGTCCGTTAAGCCTTTATGTAAATTGTCGATTACCATATAGTCATAACGGTAAATATCCGCAAGCGCGTTGAAATCCACCTTTCCGATTTTGTGTTTTCCCGTTTCCTTTGCTTGCGTTAAAATTTCGTATTTCTTGCGAATTAGCTTATCCAAATCCGCGTACGTGGTCAAACACGCGTGGCGGCGGCGTTCAATATCCTTATGCCGTAAAATTTCTTCGCCGTTTTCCTTTGTTTCCCATATAAATTGTTCGTAGGATAACGGTTTAAATCCCGACAATATGTAATAGGCGTTCCAGCGCGAATGCTCTATATACGCTAATACGTTGGCGGTTGTTGTGCCGAAGAAATATTCGTAGTCCTTATTTTCGTCCATTAACGCGTCCGCATACAGCGCTTTAAAGGTGTTTTCGTCCATTCCTTCTTCGCCGTTCCGCTTCAAATCCACACCGAGTAACGCCAGCTTGAAATACACGTTCAACGCCGCACTCACGTTGGAATACTGCTCTACCGTCTCTAATTTTTGCCATTCGCGCAACTGCACCAAACCGTCGTGCGAATATTCGTTATATAGGCTGTTGACGCTTTGTGCAATATGCCGCAGCTCGTCGTTGACGATGTTCTGATGAGAAAAACAGGCTGCGCTTCCGCCAAAATATACAATGGACGGCTGCGTTTTATTCAGCTCGCAAATTTCATCGTTTTTCGCACGGACAAAAATTTTGTAATTTCCTTTCTCGTCTAAATCGTCCAAAAGCTCGCGCGCAAAGGCGGTGTCTTGGAAGTCGTCCGACAGAGAAATGATAAAATAGGTATACGCGTTTTCGTTGACCAGCTCGCAAAGCCGCTTGCGCGTTTCCGCAGAATGTGCGTCCATCGGCAACACTCCGTTCACCTTACAAATCGGATCCGCCGCGGAAAAATCCGCCCCTTTGAAGATTTGCTGATAATTTTCTGTCAAGCGAATAATCAAGTCGTTGTTTAACCGCTCTTTTTCCGTTTCAAAAATATGGTATTGTACGGGCGCGCCGCACAGTTTTCCTTTTTCTTGCTTCGCAAACTGGAATTGCGCGCACATCAGCTTGAAAAGCTCGTAATTTACTTTGCCAAAGCCCAAGAACGCCACGTTGATTTGCTTGTCCGCTTTTAAGGTCAGATTCTCGTTAAAAAACGTGCGCGGAATGTATTTGGAAATGGGATGGTCGATAAGAAAACGGCGGGCAATCAGCTCGTAACGGCAAAAGGGTAATACGAAAGAGTTGACAAATTCTTCCGTCTTCGGAAGATAGGTTTCACGCAAAATTTGCATTTCGTAGCTGTTTGCTTCTACATGCAGCAATACTTGCTTGTCCTTTTTCGTCCTTAACTTTTCATTTAACGCTTTAAAGCAGGATAAAATTTGAGAATACGAATAACTGCTGTCGCGGAATACAATCAAATTATACTTTTTGCCTTTAAAGCACCTTGCCGCAGTTTTGGCGTTGAGCCGCGCTCTATGCACCCTGTACCCCTGCTTTACTAGGTCGGAATAGCTTGCTTTATCAATGTCTTCCACCCAAAGCACAGCGGTTTTATGCATTTTCAAATATGCCAGCGCGCTGGGCGAAACGCCCACTACCACGTCCCCGCCAAAAAAGAAGCATTTACACTTTTTCAGTTCGTTTACCGTTTTTGCGCCAAAAAGCACCACTACGCTGAAAATTACCGTGATTAGCGAGAGCGCGCACGCGCCGATGACCGCTGCGTGAAACCAAGGATTTATCGCGCTCAGCCCCTTTATCAAATCGTAATCCAGCTCCATAGCCACCATTTTCAGCGTCTTGTTTATCAAGGTAAAGAACACGTAAAAGGTGAGCTTTGTGCCGTTGTAAACCGTCGCGGTTAAATACAAGGAATACGCCACGACAAAAACGGGCAATAAGTATATTAAACTCTTTTTGTCCACAATGGCTTTTTTCCAAAAAATAAAATAAATCAGTAAAACCAACAATGCCGCTTCTATACATAAAAATATGATACTGAGCTCCGTATACATAGCACACCCCGTTTCATCATTTCACCGCGCCTTTCGCGCCGTGATTTTTTTGTTTTCACGCGCGGAACGAGCATTTATCTCGCACCAGCTCGCATAAGCACCCGAGTTTGTCGTTAAAATAGTGATTGTAATTATTTTAATGCAATTTAGCGGAATTGTCAATAGTTTTCGTATTTTTCACGCAAATGAAAAAAGCGAGAACGCTTTATAAAAACAAAAGCACCCTTTGTGGGTGCTATTATTTGGGAGCAGGTGACGAGAGTCGCGCCTTTGGCGGCGCGCCCCGCTCTCGTCAGTAAACGCTTAATCTTCCAAAAAGAGAAACGCACCGCTATGGGTGCGTTTCTCTTTTTGGAGCAGGTGACGAGAGTCGAACTCGCCGGGAACAGCTTGGGAAGCTGCCGCCATACCGCTAGGCGACGCCTGCATATTGAAAAGTGTCTTCATTATATCCTTTTTTTGGATAAATGTCAACACTTTTCTTCGCTATTTTTTATACTTTTTCCGTTTTTTGGCAACTCGAACACAGCCCCGTAAACTCTACGCTGTATCCTTCCACCATAAACCCTTCGCCACACGTCGTCGTCACCTTCGGCAGCTTCTCTTTCCAAGGCAATTCTACGTCCGCTACACGCCCACACTCCCGACAGTGTACGTGATAGTGCCGCTCTACGTTGAAATCATATCGAACGTCACTCCCTGCCATTCTCAGCTCTAACGCCTTTCCGCTATCCGCAAACCCCGACAACACCCGAAATACCGTCGCGCGCGAAATCGTCGGATTGCTTTCCTGCAACCACGTATATACTTCCGTCGCTGTCGGATGATCGAGCATACAAAGCGCGTCGTATATCACTCTTTTCTGCTTCGTCTGGCGTTCCTGCATATAATCACTCCTTTAATTAGTACTCAATCTTATTTACGAAATGATTATAGCATACATTTTTCCCTTCGTCAAGGGTTTTTATAAAACTTTTTACATATTCTTGGAATTGACGATATACAGCTCCCGTCCGTCCATCGCGTCCACGTAGATGAAATAGAGCTCCCCATCGTACGCGCAGAAGAACTCATACGCCGTCCACTCCTTGCCACGATGCTCAAAAAGTACCGTCCGCGCGCTTTCCACCGTCAGCTTATCACTCAAACCGTCCTTTGCCTGTTGCATACTGATTTTTGTGTTCAGCTCGCCCCTGCCCTTATGATTTTTCAAATATTTGCTCGCGTCAAAACCACCCACAAGCCCACGCTCTTCGCAAACCTTCACCACGATTTCATCAGGGTAATACGCGCACCCGTCCGCATAATAGACAAAGGTGAAATCCGCATTCGTGCCACTTTCCTTGACGTCAACGGGAATCATATCTTCGTAGCCAAGCTTTGTCAAGAACGCCAAAGCGGTGTTCTTGGCGGTTTCCACGTCGTAGACGTGCTTCGAGCATTCGGCAAAATAATCAAAGTAAATCAGCGCGCCGTTGTCTTGGGAAATCTGCGCGAACATCCCCACGCCGCTCTCCGTTTCCATCTCAAAGTTATAGGCTTTAAGCCCCTTGCCAAGCGTTTCGCCTGCGTAGGTGGTTTCCGTCACGCCATAATCAGAAAAATACTGCTTGCAAAGCTCTTCCGCCTTTTGGGAAGGAATCCCTGCGCGATCCTGCATCTTCGCGCCGCTTGGCTGAGCGTTCATTCCATCCCTGCCCCCGTCCTTTTGCTTCTTTTCGGGCTTTTCCTTACCGCTTTGAATTCGAGGCGCGGTGGTATTATCCACCGTTTGCAGGGTCTTCTCGATACAGCAATCCTTCCCCTTCATCCACAGCTTCATATCGTCGTCTTCCATTTCGGCGGCAAGCTCGTCAAGGTCGTCACGCACTTCGCGCATCACTTCATACAGCTCTTCTAAGCGCTCAATGTCCCTTTCGCCGAGCTTCTCTCCGCGCGAAAGACGGTCGAGCGTCCGCTCGCAATAGGCGGATACGCCGTTGAAAAAGCGCATCGTGTTTTCCCCTGCCTGCGTGTCAATGGGCAGCTTTTCAAGATCGGCTTCCGCCATTCTCGTCTGCACCAAAATATCCGTCAAAAGCTCCGCTTGCAGCTTAGGATCCGTCGCAATGCGAAGCGCCGCCAAATCGTCGTCCGCTTCTTCCACAACGTGAATAAACTCGTACATGGTACCCCTATATGCCGCCGCGGCAGCGTCCGCCGCCTTACTCATACGGATTGCCCCGACGGTGACAACCGCCGTTAAGACTAAGGATACTGCCCCCAAGGATACGACGGCGGCAATCCAACCGCCGAGTCCGTCACCACGCTTTTTGCCGCCGTTGTCCTTTCTTCCGTTGCCGTGATCACCGCCGTGTCCGCCGTTTTGACCACTTTGTGAAGGCGACGTTTCATAATGGTAAGCACTCTTTTTTTCGCTATTTTCCTTCTCTTGATTGCGCTTTTTTTCTTCCTTTTCACGCAAGCGGGCGCGGGCTTCCGCCACTCGGCGTTCTGCGGCTTTTCGTTCCTGCTCCGCAGTTTCCGCGCCGTTGCCCATCCCTTCCACAGGCTCTTCACCCATCGCGTTTATGCCAAGCGGTAGACCTGCCCCTAAGCCGCCGAACATCGCCTGACCGTTCGATAAACCCACACCTGCCGTGGTGTTATTCCACGCCGCGTAGTCCGCAACGCCGCTTTCTGCAATCTTTCGCGCGATATTTTCCACCTTCTCTGCGCCCGAAGACGTATTCTTTCCAAATTCCTTTTCCTTCATATTCACTCCTTTCCGCGCTTAAATGGCGAACACGTGCCGACCGATCACCGTGATCGTTTCACGGCTGAAAATCCAAGAGCTCGTTGCAACCGCAGGGTTGTAATAATAGAGCGCGCCGCCCGACGGATCCCAGCCGCCGATGGCGTCCCTTGCCGCCTGCATTGCCGTTTCGTTGGGCGTGAGATTGATTTGACCGTCCGATACTGCTGTGAATGCGTGTTTCTGATACACGACCCCTGCGATCGTGTTCGGGAACTGAGAACTGCGTACCCGATTGAGTACCACTGCGCCGATTGCGACTTGACCCGTGTAGGGCTCGCCACGGCCTTCGGCATAGATGGTTTTTGCAAGCAGGTATACCTCCGAGCTCGTATACCCGCCGACTGCTTCGGCAGAGCTTGCACTCTGGCCTGCAAGTATCTCGTAAGAGCCTGTCATTCCCAACGCTTTATACGTGGATTTGCCCTCGACGCCGTCGGCGGTAAGTCCGTTCTTTTTCTGGAACGCAATAACCGCGCTACGCGTGCCTTTGCCGAATACGCCGTCTACGCTACCGTTATAATAACCCCAGAGCTTTAAACGGCGCTGGACTTCCTTGACCTCGCTACCGCTTGAGCCTTGTTTTAAGATTGCGACGTCCGCGTATGCCTGTGCCTGTTCTTG
>JAZSGC010000025.1:0-4063 GCA_045532525.1 Candidatus Scatosoma sp. | reverse complement strand
GCGCGCATACCGTCGGATACAATCTCGTTCGTGAACTTCGCCGTCGATGCGTCAGCGCCAGTAATTTTGAAATGGAACTGATTGTAGTTGGGCGTACAGAATCCAGGACCGTCATCCATATTCTTTCTCAAAGAGCCCGTTTCAAAGCTAAACAAATCCGCCGTGTATTCCGTTTCGGTCACAGGACGGAAATTATCCACCCAATAGCTTGCGCCCTGCGTAATGCCCGCCTGCACGTTCAAAATACGAGCTTCCGTCTTTCCGTTCGCAACCCATGCTTCGTATACAGATCTCGGCAAATAATAGCTCTTATACGCGTCCGTAGGCGTAGTATCGAACTGGCTACCCGATTTAGCAGGATCACCCGATTCGTATGAAGTCCAGCTCGTCTGATCAGCAGATTGATACATAATGCTGCTTACAGGAGTGGTCGCACCTTCGGGAAGCTTCAAATCAAACGCCATATATTGCACGCTTTCGTCTTCAAAGAATTTCGCAAGGTCCGCAATCGTCATCATAATACGCACGTTGCCCTGATCGTTGTTTTCCGACGTTGCCTGCAACACCTTGCCGCCGTTTCCGTCTACAACCGAAAGAGTCGCTCTGCCGCCGTTCTGGAAACACGAAGGAACTTCCGTCATCGAATCAAACGTGATGGCATTGACGTATTTTGCCGTCAAAACAACGTCGTTTGCAATATCCCAAGTTTCCCCTGCAACAAAGAGTTTACCATCTGCATCTTCCCAACCAAGGAAGCTTTGATAGATCTTCGCCGCCTTGGGAGCCGCCGCAAGCTCATATCCGTCACCAAACACTACATCCTGCGTAGCGGTACCGCTATCGTCCGCAAACGTACCGCCGTTTGCGTTGTAGGTAATCGTATAGGTGTTCGCAACGGGCGCGGTAAGGCTAACGACCAAGCCGCCAAGCGCTACGTCGTCAACCGTCTTATCCCAGCCTACGGTATAACCTTCCATTTGATACCCTTCGGGCACTTCGGGGAATTGAACTTCGCCCATAGTTTCCACCGTGTACGTGATAGGCTCCAAAATGTCCATACCCGTCTTAGGATGCACAAAGCGAACTTGATATTCAATCGCCGTCCATATGGGATTTACGTCAAAGCCACCAATCGTCACGTCCGCCGCCTGCTTATTCCACGCCACCGTGTAGCCTTCCATTGCAAGGTCGGCAGGGACTTCAGGGAATACGATTTCGCTCATATTTTCAATCGTATAGGTCATAGGCGCCGCTACAGGCATGCCCGTTCTGGGATGCGTGAAAGAAAGCGTATATTCGATTGCCGTATACACCGCATTTACGGTCACGTTGCCGCCAGTGAGCTCGTACGTTTCCCAACCCACCGTATAATGATCCTTTGCAGGCGCGGTAGGCTCGGTAATTTCCGTATCTTCAATCGTGTAGTTTTCTACAGCCACTGTTTCGCCATCCGCTACAAAGGTGACCGTGTATTCCGTCAAGGTGTAAACTGCATTTACGGTCACGTTCCCGTCAAGTGTATAAGCTTCCCATGCGCCTGTGTAATGCTCCTTTGCAGGAACTTCGGGTTCGGTAATACTTTCCGCCCCTTCCGTGTAGGTGACCGTATCAACCGTCACACCATCCGCCACAAAAGTCACCGTATACTCTGCTGCGGGGGATTCCGATTGCGAGCCATCATCCGACGAAATATCAGGAGCAACCGAGCCGCAAGCCGATGCAGCGCCAATCAAGCCAAGTGACATCAAAGCCGCCAAGAGTAATTTAAGATTTTTCTTCATGTTTTTCCTCCCTTGAAGATTTTTTATTGATTTTTTTTGAATGATTTACCCAGCCGTTTCTATCCAAAGTAAAGTCTAAGGTTAATAAGGCATTACGTAGGTCGCTTCGCCCGGCTTTTGTTTGAGGGTAAGCGTTCCTTTATCCAACTTCACAAGCGTTCTTTCACCCTTTACGTATACCGCCGCATATTTATACGCCTTGTCAAAGGTAAGTACCGTCGTCTGATATGCTTTACTCCCTTTTTTGGTAGAATCGATGACGTTCTGCACCATATACATATAATTTTGCCTTTCATCATCGTAAAGCTCGGTGACCAACGCTACTTCCTTATTTATATTAACGTTCTTCAACGCTACGAAGCTTGGCGTTTCGATGGTACGCATTGCATAGGTACAATCGAAATTCGTCATTTCCAATCTATAAACCTTGCTACTGCGATAGTCGAAATTCAAAATCGTCGGTGCAAATTTTTGCTCTTCCGTCATGATTTGTTTCATCCAGTGATAGATGTCCGTCTTTTCGCCTTTCCAAGTAAGGAACGAGTTGCCGTCAATGAAATGCTCTGTGTTATTGTCCGCCTTGGTAAAGTAGGTGAAATAGGATATCTGCTTGATCCCGAAGCCCACAAGCATATTGTTCAGCCAATACAAATCTTCCTGCGTGAGCATTCTAGGATTCGTTATATTGTCCGTCTGCCCGTAGGTTTGCGTGACAAAATAAAATTCTACGCCGTATTCCTGCGCCAGCTTCGACACAACCTGTAAACCAAGAATGTAATACAAATCCACCGAATCTGCACGTCTAAACGGATACTGATCGTATTGAACATATTCTGCGCCCGTTGCGTCCAGGAACAAGCGTATGTATTGCTCGTATGCCTGAATCATCTTCTCATTCTGCGTCAACCCTTCTTCATTCTTCAACCCCGTGAAGTAGATTTTACGATTTTCTTCTTGCTCCGTTGAAGAAATCGGGTGCAGATTGTACTGGATATACGCTTCAGGACAAACGCGCTTGATCGAGCGGTATACCTGTCCGTAGTTTTCCGCATGGTAGAAGTAAGGCTCGTCACCGAGCATAACCCCGTAAAACGCTTGATGGTCTTTATAGGGTGCCATACACTCTGCTATATATGCGTCCAAATCGTCTTCGGTTTCAAATTTCTTCCCTTCCCCGATCAGTCCCGCTTCATCCAGTATCGTGCCGTTATTCACCTTTTCCTTAATCTGTTTTTCCGTCCCAAAGCTGGGCTTGGAAAGCGCTTGAATACGGGTATCCATCAAGATTACCTTATCAATTCCAGCTTCCAAGGAATAGTCCAACGCTTTTTTTACGCTGCTATTTTCAAAATCCTGTACGGCGGCATCCGTCACCAACGCGCCTGCTTGCGGAAAGTAAATGGTCATCCCCGCATCTTTGTATTCTTTAATGCGTTCAACCGAAAGATAATCCTCCTCCACGTCATAGCCCACGCCGTCGATTGTCCAACCGTCAATACACGCAGAATAGCCGTAAAAATCATATTGCAGGCTGGAATTCGAATAGTCGGGAGCGTCAGGAATTTTACCGCAGCCGCCGAACATTACACTGCAAGCGGAAACGACGGCTAAACACATTGCTATCAGTTTTTTCTTCATCGTCTTTTCTCCTTTTACGCGCCCAGCGCTTCGGATACCTTATCGATCGCATAGATATCGCTTACGTCTTCATATACCGCATAGATTCTATCCAGCGTAATTGCAACGTTATATCTGCTATACATAACGATATTGCCGCTGATATAGTCTGCCGTAATCCAGCCGCCTTTTAGCGTCGTTTCGTAGCGTACTGCTTCCGTCTTCGTATCCAAGTTTATTAAAAGCAGCTCTATTACCAGCTCACCGCTTTTCGCGCTCTTGATACCGGCTACGTATCTATAATGTACACCGTCCACCAAACCGTTGATAGAAAGCGGCGAAGGCTCGGAACTCGATCCGTGTGCTCCAAGGCGCCCTTGATTGTTGATATGGGCGTATTCAATCTTATTCGGTCCAAAGAACGTCACCCGTCCGCCATCAGTAGCGTCATTATAATCGCCGTTCTCTTTTGCCATACCCGTATGCACATAGAAGCCTGCTTTACCGTCTAAGAGCGAAGAAGTGACTTCCTTTGCGAAGAAACAGAACTGTGGTACGTTCTTGCCCGTAAAGTCCACTACCACGTAATTGCCTGCGCCGTAATCGCCGTTATATGCAAGATACGGAACGTCGTCATCGCTCATTTGCACTGAGTCGTACTCAGG
>JAZSGC010000007.1:0-2583 GCA_045532525.1 Candidatus Scatosoma sp. | reverse complement strand
GTTCCTGAGTATTGTCTTCCTAAGACCGCTTGGCCTCCGACTTTGTATAACGTTCTTGTATGCGACGAACGCGGAGAGCTTGCCTGCGGAAACGTTGTGGAAACAACGGACGTGTATTCCTTTGCGGACAAGCGAACGGCGCTTGAAATGGGGGTACGCGTTATGCGTCCCGACGTGATTGTCACCGATGAACTCGGCGCGGATGATTTGCCGTATATTATTCGCGCTAAAAATAGCGGTGTAAAGGTGATTGCAAGCTATCACGCAAAAGCAGTAGCGGAAATTCCGCAAAGTTTGCTTATGGCATTCGATCAAGTGGCTATACTTGATTCGGAAAAAATAGGCGAAATATCCCAAATTTATATCAATCAAAATAGTGAATAAATGAAAAAATATTCAAGGTTGGCAATCAAGGATGATTCAATTTGCAGTAGGGATTGCGGTTGTAATTTTTTCAACGTACTGCGGTCGGGCAATGGCAAAACGGTATAAGCTAAGAAAGGGCTTCTTTTTAGAGATGTATGAGTTTAATACCCAGTTTTTAACGGAGCTTGGATGCGCCAAACGACCGCTTCAAGAGCTTGTCCTATCTTATCCAAGCAAGGGAGAGTTTGGGGAACTTTTGAAAGAAGTGCTTCGACGTAGATTTGAAAGAAAAAAATTGCCCGTAGATCTTACGGTGTATACCTATTTAACGGACGATGAAAAAAGGTTTGTTTTGGAATATTTTCAGTCCTTAGGAAAAGGGGATGCGCATTCTCAAAAAATATATTTTTCGCAAGTTGAAAATTCCTTACAAGCCTTAAAAATAAAGGCAGAAGACGAATGTACGAAAAAGACGGAGCTTTATACAAAGCTTGGTTTTTTAGCAGGGCTTGCGATACTTATCATTGTGGTTTAATATGGACGTTTCTATCTTATTCAAAATGGCGGCATTAGGGCTGCTGGTGACGGTGATTTGTCAGGTCTTAAAGAAGTCTGATCGCGACGATATCGCCATGTGGGTGAGCATTGTCGGAATGATTATTGTCCTTGGGATTGCCGTTGGAATGATCGGGGATTTGTTTGAAAAAATGCGTGACGTGTTCGGGATGCCGTAGGTGAAGAATGGATGATATGATTAAAATAGTCGGGGCGGCGTTTTTAACGGCGATCACGAGTACAATATTAAAATCAACCAAGCCAGAGCTTTCCTTTGCGGTGACAATTACAGGTATCATTATTATTCTTTTATTCATTTTGGATATGGTAAGGGGATCAATGAGCGTACTATCAGAAATTGTTGCTTTAACAGGGATGAAAAACGGCGTCGTCCAAATACTTCTAAAAATTGTCGGCATAGGCTATTTGACGGAGTTTTCCGTTGGTGTATTGCAGGATTTTAACGCCGCAACGCTTGCGGACAAAGTGTCGCTTGCGGGGAAAATAACGGTTATCTTAATGTCTTTGCCGATAATCAATGGGCTTTTGACGCTGTTTAAGCAATTTCTTTCCTTGTTATGAGCCGATTGAAGATCAAAAAGCTGCTGATCATTGCAGTAGTATTCTGTCTAACATTCTTATTTTTTTCAACGACTGCCGTATTTGCTCGCGCAGAGTCGGACGCTGAGCATGAAAAAAAGCTAAACGAAACCGTTTTGGAACAGCTTGATAAGCTCGATTTAGAAGATCTGGAAAAATACGTACAAGGGCTTGAAGGCTTCGGGGAAGGAACGCTAGCTGAAAGACTGTTTGCCTATATTGACGGCGGTGGCGTGGGCTATGAATTCTTCTTTCAAGAAATTGCGTCCGTATTTTTTGGAGTGGTAAAAAAGCTGTTGCCGTCCTTTATGGCAATCGCCGCTATCGGTTTGTTGTGTGGGCTTTTGAACTCTTTACAAAGTAAATTTTTAGGGCAAAGTACGGCGCACGTTATCTTTTTCGCCGCGTACATGGGTGCTTTAATTCCCTTGCTTGGCGTTTTATCGGAATGTATATTTTCGTCAAAAGGCTGTGTGGAAGAGATAAAGACACAAATGGAGCTTGTGTTTCCGCTAATGCTAACCCTTATGGCGGCAAGCGGCGGTAGCGTTTCCGTGTCGATTTTTCGGCCTGCAGTCGCCTTTTTATCAAGCGGTTTGGTGGGACTTATATCTGAGATTGTCTTTCCGATAACAGTTGTGATTATCGTGTTTTCTATGACTGGAAAGCTGTTTGGCGAACTAAAAACAGAGAAGTTTTCCGCGTTTTTCAAAAGCATCAACAAATGGATCATGGGAGTCGGCGTATCGGTTTTTGGCTTGTTTTTTACCGTACAAGGGATTGCCGCGGCAACCTATGACGGGGTGATTCGCCGAACGGCAAAATATGCAATCGGTACGGGCGTTCCCATCGTTGGCGGCTTTCTTTCAGGAGGGGTTGATCTTGCGGTTGCAGGAAGTGTTTTGATTAAAAACTCGCTGGGGAATTTTAGCTTGTTTTTGCTCGTTGCCGTTTTGTTCGAGCCTTTAATTCTCTTGGTTTCAGTCAATCTGCTTTTACGCTTTACCGCCGCAATAACACAGCCGTTCGGGGATAGTAAAATAGCTGTTTTTTTGGAAGAAA
>JAZSGC010000071.1:0-14078 GCA_045532525.1 Candidatus Scatosoma sp. | reverse complement strand
TATCGTCAACGGCAACAAAAATGGGGCTATTTGGATCTTGCAAGATTTTTAATAATTTCTCGTCGGAATATTTAGACGTACCGCTTTTAAAAATATCGGGGCGACCGTTTGCGTGTACGTCCAACACTTGATGCAATAACTTGTTGATAGCGGGGATGTCCTTGGGGTTAGCAGTTCTAATCATAATTCACCTATTGAAAGTAAAATCGGTCCATAAGCAATCTTATAGACCGATGTATTGGAGCTACTAGGCGGATTTGAACCGCCGACCTCGTCCTTACCAAGGACGCGCTCTACCTACTGAGCCATAGCAGCATTTCAAAGTTTACTATGATATTATAGTGAATAATTTTTTAAATGTCAAGCCTAAAAAGGGTATTTTTTCAATTTTTTTTATCTTCTATCCATATTTCAATGGTAATTCTTTTTTTGAAATTGCTACTTTTTTTAAGAAAGGTATTGAAATCCATTGTTAAAGGTGTTATAATATATACTGCGTTAAGAATAAAATACAAGCAGTAAGGTATAAAAATGGATGAATTTATTAAGGCAATGCAAGACAACGTGCGTCTTGGGCAATTATGGTTGGCGCTTGATTTATTACTTGCGGCATTATTAGGCTTTTTTATCGGCTTAGAAAGAAAATGTAGGTATAAGGAAGCAGGGATTCGAACGCACACCGTCGTATCCTTTGGCGCGGCTTTGATGATGATTGTTTCTAAATACGCATTCGGCTCGGAGGCGGATTCCGCGCGTGTAGCAGCGCAAATCGTTGCGGGTATCGGTTTCCTTGGCGCAGGTATTATCGTCTACAAGAAAAACGTTGTGCACGGGCTTACGACCGCGGCGGGCGTTTGGACTACAGCGGGCATTGGTATGGCGTGCGGTGGCGGACTTTGGATTATCGCGTGCTTAGCAACGGCAATGTTGATTTTTGTGCAATGGCTTTTGCATAGAAATTGGTCTATTTTTAAAGTAAAAAAGATATACTCCATCAATATTGTTTTCGTGCAAAGAACGGATGAACGTGAAAAAATCAAGCAAATCTTTGATATCGATAGATACAATCGTTTGATTGTGGAACGAAAGGATGGGGAATTGATTTACCAAGCCAAATTAGATACGGTAGAAGAATATTCTTCCACCCAGCTTGACGAAATTATGAAGCAAAACACCTTCATTATTTCTATTGAGCGTTGTGACGATACCTAAGTTTAATCATAAGGTTGCCGTTTCGGTAGCCTTATTTTTATAAAACAACAATAATTCGTGTAATAAAGTTGACAAATATGTAAAATTGTTCTAAAATAAGCATAAAGAAAATATCGTAGGTTTACTTATGAAAAGATTTAAGAAAATAGTTTTAAGCATATCCTTGGCTGTGGCGGCGTTTTTCTCCGCGTTTGCAATCCCTACGCAAACGGCTAGCGCGGCGACTGTTAATTATCAGTACGGGTCGGGGTATATTATCAACTGGGGGACAAAAGACGAACTTTCCACTTTTTTATCCCCAAATGCAGAAAGCTTTTACACCAGCGGATATACGTACGCTACCGTTTCTACGCTTAGCGGTTCTTCAGAAAAAAATAGTGTGCCGTCCAGCGCGTTATATAAAAAGTTGCAAACCTTGATGAAAAATAGGCATACAACTTTGACGAGTTATGACGGAACCAAGGAACTGTATCAGTACACGGATTGTGAAAAAAATAATCCATCTACAATTATTTCCTTTTATTCTTTGGCGTCTCTTTCCGGGGAATGGGGCACGGGTTGGAATCGTGAACATACTTGGCCGAAAAGTAAATGTATATATACAAACAAAACGCAAGACTCTGCAGATATTATGATGCTTCGTCCCACTTTAAATGCGGAAAATACTCGTCGCGATAATTATGCCTACGGCGAAAGCTCTGGATACTTTGACCCGCAAAGCGAAGGTGGTATTACCGTCCGCGGCGATTGCGCAAGAAGTATGCTGTACGGCTACGTTCGTTGGGGAAACACAAGCAAAATGTGGGGCACGAGCGGCGTTATGGAAAGCGTCGAAATTCTACTCAAATGGATGGCGGAAGACCCCGTTGATACGTGGGAAATGGGTAGAAACGATTCTGTGCAATCTATGACGGGTACGCGCAACGTATTCGTTGACTATCCCGAATACGCTTGGTTGCTGTTTGGAAAATCCATTCCAAAAAATATGTCTACGCCTTCGGGTATGGCAAAGAATCAGGACGGTGGCGGCAATCAAGATTCTTCGGGGGGTACAAGCGGTTCGGGTTCTTCAAGCACCACGCATACGCACAGCTTTGGCGGCTGGACGGTTACAAAGCCCGCAACGGCAACCGAAGATGGAAAAATGCAAAGAGAATGCAAAGGCTGCAATTATGTAGAAACACAAACAATTCCTAAAACGGGAAATAATTCAAGCGGTAATTCCAGCGGCTCTAACAATTCTTCGGGTGACGGCAACCATAATTTCGACGAGCCTTGCTCGCACGAATTTGGCGAATGGAAAATCATAAAAGAAGCGACGGAAACGGATACGGGGTTAAAAATGCACACCTGTACAAAATGTAATTTCCCCGTCGTTGAAGTGATACCTGCATTAAACGCTGCGGAAGGCGGTTGCGCGTCCAGCATTGTTGCAAGCACGTCGGTACTCGGGGTGTTGGCATTGATTGCCTGCGGCATCGTTGTCAAGAAAAGTAAAAAAGAAGACTAATAAAAAAGCAAGCGGAATTTTCCGTTTGCTTTTTCCTTGTATATAGTAAAACACCGCGCCGCTTTATTCGGCACGGTGTTTTGGCAGGGGCTATAAGAATTGAACTCATCTCATTGGTTTTGGAGACCAAGGCACAACCACTATACCAAACCCCTAAATAACGAAACCATTATAAAATAAAATACGCGCTTTGTCAAACGTTTTTCGTTGTAAAAGAGCAGGAATTTCAAAAAAAGGCAACATTTTTACTTTTTCAAGCTAAAACCTTATCATAATATTGACATTTCCTGAAAAATCATATAAAATAAGAAAAGATAGAAACTTAACGGGCGTATAATTATTATGAAGAAAACGGTCACATTATATACGGACGGAGCTTGCTCGGGGAATCCCGGACTTGGCGGCTTTGGCGGTATTCTCATTTATGGAGACGTAAAACGCGAGTATAGCGGTTCGGAAAAAGAAACAACCAACAACCGAATGGAGATTATGGCAGTTATCGTTGGGTTGAAGCGTTTAAAGTATCCCTGCCGTGTAGAAGTGTACAGCGACTCGGCGTATACGGTAAACGCCTTTGAAAACGGCTGGATTTATGCTTGGAAAAAAAGCGGTTGGAAAAAAGCGGACGGAAAACCCGTACAAAACGTTGACCTTTGGGAAGAATTATACGCGCTCACCAAAACGCACGAAGTATATTTTCATAAAGTGGCGGGGCACGCCGATAACGACTTGAATAATCGCTGCGACGAGCTGGCGCGCGCGGCGATTGTAGAGCTTCGCAAAACCTTGCTGCCCGACACGAATGAATCGATACCCACGGACAATTAAGAAGATTGGCACTCATATTTTGTCTATCCTTTTTACATACTATGTTATATATTGTAAGAAGGAGACGTAAAAGGTGGCAAGAAATAAAGATTTACAAACGAACGGTGGAAAGAGAAAAATTCTCTTTCTCTCCGTTTTTTTTATACTTTCGTTGCTTTGTATTGTTTTTTCATCCCTAACGCTATATGAGTCAAGCAATCCCTTTATCCAACGTTACTTTTTATGGTTCTCGATTGCGGCAAGCGTGCTTGTCATCATAGCCTTTCTTTTGGTTGCAAGATTTATTTACTATGAAAAAGAAAGCTTGGTTAAGGCGTTTCTTAGCGCGTATTTATTCGTTTTGTTTTGCCTAATACTTGTTTACGTACTGCAGATTACGGGCTTTTTTAAGGTTTTTAACGACGCTGAACAGTTGCAGGCATATTTACAGCGAGCGGGTGCTTGGATGCCGATCACTTATATTTTGTTGCAATTTTTACAGGTTGTTATTTTGCCTGTACCCGGGATTGTTAGTACGGCGGCAGGCGTAGCTGTATTTGGTCCATTTTTTACGGCGATTTATAGCGTAATCGGTATTGTGCTTGGTTCATTCGTTGCCTTTTTTATCGGGCGAAAATGGGGCAATAAAGCGGTCGTATGGATGATAGGGGAAGAAACCTTAAAAAAGTGGCAAAAACGTCTGAAGGGTAAGGATAACTTGTTTTTAACGGCGATGTTTATTTTGCCGCTATTTCCGGACGACGTTTTGTGCTTTGTGGCGGGTTTATCTACGATGTCCACACGCTATTTTTCAATTATGATTATCCTTTCTCGAATTATTGCAATCTTCACAACCTGTTATTCCGTGAATTTTATTCCGCTGAATACGTGGTGGGGAATTACGGTTTGGTTAGTACTGCTTACGGGGATTATTACTCTATTTATATTGTTATATAAGCATATTGACAAGATGCAATTATGGTTTAAAAGGCGAAAAGGACAACGGAAAAAGCAAAAAAAAGAGGAAGATGATGATTTTTAATTAAATGTAAAAAATTTTTCTTGTAACTGTTGCAATTTAAAAAGTTTTGTTGTATAATGTTATTTGGTAGAAAGTTGGCATATTTTTTAATATTTTCCAACGACTCAATTATACAATCCGAAATTTCTTGGAGGAGAAAATATGGATAAAATTCAATTACTGCAAGAAAGAAAAGCAAAGATTGCCGAGGCGTCCAAAGAGATTCGCAACGATGTTTTTGCAATCGTAGACGAAGGAAGCTTTGTCGAGCTTTCCGCGTTTAGCTTTTCAAAGAGCGAATTTTACGGCGCAGACGCTACGGGCGAAGGCGTTCTCATCGGACACGCAACCATCGACGGATTTGCTTTTTATATCGTTGCGCAAAATTACAAGGTGCTTGACGGCGGTATGAGTAAGGCAAGCTGCGATAAAATTGTAAAATGTATGGAAGCAGCGGAAAAGAGTAACGTTCCCGTACTCTTTATTCTCAATACGCACGGTGTGCAAATCGGTGAAGGGGTAACGGTTTTGGAAGGGCTTGGTAAGCTTCTTTCCAAGTGCGCGGCTAATCCGCCTAAATACGTTGTCGTAAACGGCGAAGTTTACGGTGCGGCGGCAATGTTAGCGTCCTTTGCAGAGACGACTTTCTTCTTGGAAAATAAGAGTGTTTTGGCGGTAAATAGTCCCTTCGTTTTATCGGCGAAAGCGGGTAAAAACTTGACCAAGGAAGAAGTGGGCGGTGCTGCTGCATTGACCAAAACGGGAGTTCCTACCTTCGTTGTGAAGAATTTAACGGAAGTGCGCGAGAAAATAGCGGCGTTGAATACCTTGGAAGCCGAGCCGATTGTTGAAGCGGAATTGAACGACGCTGTTCCCGCATTAAACGTAGCGGCGACGGCGGAAAACTTGCTTTCTATTTTTGAAACACCCTTGGAATGGAACGCAACGTCCGAACCGCAAGTTAAAACACTTCTTGGCAGAATCGGCGGTATTTCGGTTGCGGCTATCGTATTTGACGGTGGCGACAACGGTGTGGAATTAGACGCAGGTAAGTTTGCGAAGCTTAAAGACTTCACTAAGTTTGCGTATTATCGCGATTTGCCGATGCTTGTCTTTGGCGACGTGAAAGGGATTTGTCCTTGTGCTTGTGTGAATAACAGCCGCGTCTTAAAAGACGCTGCGGAATACTTGGAATTATTTGCGCAAATCACCGCGCCCAAAATTTCCGTTGTCTATAAGAAAGCGATCGGCTTAGGATATTCGCTTTTTGCTTCTAAATCCGTTGGGTTTGATTATGCTTGTGCGTTTGCAAATGCGAAAATCGCACTTTTCGACAGCGAGCAGGGCGCGCAAATTGAATTTGGAAATTCCGGGGTAGATAAAGCGGCTTTGGCGGCGAAATATGCGGATGAAAATTCCGATCCCGTCAATGCGGCAAAGGACGGCTATATTGACGCCATCATCGAACCGCAGTTTGTAAAACAATACGTCATTTCTGCGTTGCAAATGCTGGCAGAGTAATTGGAGGTGGAAATGTTGTACAATTTGTTGGCAATCGCCGATCCGTTTAGAAAGGCGTCCATAGGCGAAGCTGCCCTGTATGCTTTGATAGGTTTTGCGGTTGTTTTCATTGGTATTCTTTTTTTGATTCTAATCGTTTGGGGAACGGGTAAAATTTTTTCCGCAACCGATATGAATGGAGAAAAGGGAAAAGAGAAAAAAGCAAAGGAATCGGTTGAGAAAGTTGAAATTCCGTCCGTTGCAGAAAGCTTAGCGGTTGCAAGCGATGGAGAGGAAGAAATTTCCGAAGAAACCGTGGCAATCATCACGGCTGCAATTATGGCGTATTATCAAAAGAACAATCCTAAATGTGAATTTACGGTAAAACGAATCAAGAGAATATAAGGAGAAAAAATTATGCGTAATTTTGTAATCACGATCAATGGTAAATCGTATGAAGTAGGTGTGGAAGAAGTCGGCGCAACCGCTTCCGCGCCCGTAGTAACGTCGGTGCAGCCTGCAGCACAACCCGTAGTACAAGCGCCCAAAGCGGAAGCTCCGAAAGCTGAAGTTCCGAAGACGTCGGCGCCTGCTAACGGAGAAAAGGTACTTTCGCCGTTCCCCGGCTTGATTAAAAATCTTTTGGTAGCAGAAGGGGAAACCGTTAAGGAAGGTCAGCCTATTCTCGTGTTGGAAGCAATGAAAATGGATAACGACATCGTTGCAATTTGCGATGGGGTTGTACACTTCCAAGTGGCTAAGGGTGCAAACGTAGAATCCGACGCTGTGCTTGCCGTTATCGGCTAATTTTTGATCAGGAGTTTTCTTATGCTCAATAATTTGCTCATAGATATCGGGGGTATATTCGAGTCGTTGGGTGGATCGTTAGGCGTTATGAACGCAACGTGGCATAACTACGTTATGTTGGCGATTTCCTTTCTCTTGATGTACCTTGCGATTGTTAAGAAGTTCGAGCCACTCTTGCTTCTTCCCATTGCGTTTGGTATGTTCCTTATCAACCTGCCGGGCGCGTATTCCGTGGTTTGGGGGACGTATCCCGAAGCAACGGAAATTACTTCGGCGGAGCAGCTGACGAA
This sequence comes from Candidatus Scatosoma sp., assembly GCA_045532525.1. Taxonomy (GTDB): domain Bacteria; phylum Bacillota; class Clostridia; order Christensenellales; family Borkfalkiaceae; genus Scatosoma. The sequence goes on along the minus strand of JAZSGC010000071.1, from coordinate 6,931 downwards.
ATACGTGATTGCGGAAAGTTATCCGCAGCTCCGTTTCCAAGACGGAATGTGGCAGTATTTATCCAGTAATGACGTTTGGTTACAGTTAACGCCAGCGGCTTTGGCAACGGAAGAACTCAAAGCTCTTGCCGACGTTCTTGCATTTGCGGAATATAATGGCGAAACTAGCCTTTATTTAAAGGCATTCGTAGAAAACGGACAATTCATTCCTGTAAGATTTGAATCCATTTCCGCGATTTGGAAAAGTCTTGATTTGCCTGCGGAATTCATTTTAACGAAGCAGGATAAGATACTTTACGAAGTTGCGCACACGTACGAAAACGTACAAAACCGCGGACTTTTGTGGTATTTATTCTATGGCGTGCAAAACGTAATTTATCCGCCGCTGATCTTCCTTGGAATTGGCGCAATGACCGATTTCGGTCCGTTGATTTCCAACCCTAAGAGCATGATCCTTGGCGCGGCGGCACAGCTTGGCGTATTTTTAACGCTGATTGCCGCTTCACTTATCGGTTTTAACCTTGCGGCGGCTGCTTCCATTGCAATTATCGGTGGGGCGGACGGCCCTACGGCAATCTACGTTACGCAAAAGCTTTCGCAATTTGCGCAGTTTAGGGGTAAGGATACGGATTTGCTTTCGGCAATCGCCGTCGCTGCGTATTCCTATATGGCGTTGATTCCTATCATTCAAAAGCCTTTGATGAAACTCATTGTTCCCAAAAAGGAACGCCTTATTAAAATGAAGCCTTTGCGCAAGGTAAGCAGAGTAGAAAAGATAATTTTCCCCGTAATGGTTACCCTTGTCGTTGGCTTGCTTTTACCCGACGCAGTCCCGCTTTTGGGTATGCTGATGCTCGGTAACTTATTGAAAGAAAGTGGGGTTTGCGATAGACTTTCTTCGCAAGCGCAAAATGGCTTGATGAACACGATTACCATTTTCCTTGGCGTGTCCGTAGGTTGTAAGGCATTCGGCGGAACCTTCTTGCAGCTTTCTACGCTGGGTATTATCGCGCTTGGGCTTGTTGCCTTCTCGTTCGGTACGATTGGCGGGTTGCTTGTCGGTAGACTTATGTGTAAAATTTCCAAAGGAAAAATCAATCCGCTTATCGGTAGTGCGGGCGTTTCCGCCGTGCCGATGGCGGCGAGAATTTCAGAAGACGTAGGGCGTGAAGCAGACCCGAACAACCATTTATTGATGCACGCAATGGGACCTAACGTAGCGGGGGTAATCGGTTCTGCGATTGCCGCAGGCTTCTTGTTGGCGATTGTCTAATAACGAGGTATATTATGGAATTGAATTTTGAAAAGAAAAAAATAATGCTGACGGAAACGATTTTGCGTGACGCGCATCAATCGCAGGCGGCAACAAGAATGAAAATCGAAGAAATGCTCCCTGTGTTAGAGCAGTTGGATGATATCGGTTATTATTCTATTGAAGCTTGGGGCGGCGCGACGTTTGACTCGTGTTTACGCTTCTTAAATGAAGACCCGTGGGAACGTTTAAGAACGTTAAAAGCGCATTTAAAAACGCCCATTCAAATGTTGTTGCGCGGTCAAAATTTGCTGGGTTATCGCCATTATGCGGACGACGTTGTCGAAAAGTTTGTAGCGAAATCCATTGAGAACGGTGTGGGTGTTATCCGTGTATTCGACGCATTGAACGACCCTAGAAATTTGGAAGTTTCTATGCGAGCAATTAAAAAGTATGGCGGCGTTTGTGAAGCAACCATTTGTTATACCAGCGCAATCGTTGACGGAAAGGAAGTATTTACGGACGAATATTTTGTAAATCTCGCGAAGCAATTAGAAGAACGCGGCGCGGACAATATTTGTTTGAAGGATATGGCAAACCTGCTTTTGCCTTTCCGTGCATATACGCTTGTTAGCGCATTAAAAAAGGCATTGAAACCGACCACAAAATTGCACCTGCATACGCATAACACCACGGGTACGGGTGATATGATGTATTTGATGGCTATTCTTGCAGGGGTAGATATCGTAGATACCGCGCTTTCGCCTTTGGGCAACGGTACTTCGCAGCCTGCAACCGAACCGTTGGTTGCAACCTTGAAGGGCACGCCGTATGATACGGGTATCGAAATTGACAAATTGTTGCCGATCGTAAAGCATTTCAAGACGGTTGAAAAACGTTTGAAGGATGATAAGATTCTCAATGAAAAATCTAAGGGAATCGACGTAAATACGTTATTGTATCAAGTCCCCGGCGGTATGCTTTCCAACTTGATTAACCAGCTTGAAAAAGCGGGCAAAGCGGATAGATTGATGGATTGTCTTGCGGAAGTTCCTAACGTTAGAAAGGATTGTGGCTACCCTCCGTTGGTTACCCCTTCTTCGCAAATCGTTGGTACGCAGGCGGTTATGAATATCGTAATGGGTGAAAGATATAAAATGGTCACCAAAGAAACCAGAGACCTTTTCGCTGGCAAATATGGCACGTTGCCGATGCCCTTGAATGAAGATGTAGCGGAGAAGGTATTACGTGGTGCGGAACGCATTACCTGCAGACCTGCAGACTTATTACAGCCCGAATACGAAGAAATCAAGAAAAAGCTTATCGAGCTGGGCTATTACGAAAAAGAAGAAGACGTACTTTCCTACGCTGTATTTGAACAAGTGGCGGAAAACTTCTTCAAGTGGCGCGAAGCACAAAAGAAATCCGTAGATAGAGATTTGGCAAAGACGGGCGTTTATCCGGTTTAATTGAATATAACGCATTCGCTATATGCGCAATCGATTGTTTTAGTCGGTTGCGCATATTTTAAAATAATAAAATTGCGCCCTTTGTGAAACATTTAATGTGAAACAATATAATGATTATTTATAAACGGGGAAATATATTCAAGCATAAAAAATGCTGTTTTTAGGAAAAAGTAATGAAGAATGTAATTGTAGTTGGTGGTGGGGCAGCTGGACTGATGTCGGCATATGCTGCAGCGGAAAACGGGCATAACGTAACGTTGATTGAAAAAAACGAAAAGTTAGGCAAAAAAATATATATAACGGGGAAGGGGCGTTGTAATTTTACCAACGATTGCAGCGTGGAAGATTTTATGCCGAATATCGTACGAGGCAAAAAATTCTTGACGGGGGTTTTATATGCCTTTCCTCCCGAAAAAACCATCGATTTCTTTGAAAAGCACGGTTTATCCGTTAAAATTGAACGCGGAAATCGCGTTTTCCCTACTTCCGACCACGCAAGCGACGTTACAAAAACCCTTGAAAAAGCCTGTAAATCGGCAGGGGTTTGTATAAAATTAAACGAAAAAGTTGAAAAAATTTCCATTACTACGCCAAACATAATACCTATGTCTGACATAGACGATGGTTCTGCGCCTGACATAATACCTATGTCGCGCGAAGTAGTTATAGAAACATCGATAAATAAGTATTCTTGCGACGAAGTTATTATTGCTACGGGCGGTGTAAGTTATCCGTCAACTGGCTCCACGGGGGATGGCTACCGCTTCGCGCAGGAAAACGGTTTAAAGGTCACCGATTTAAAAGCCGCATTGTGCGGGTTGAATTTGTCGGGGGATTTTCATAAAAATTTGCAGGGTTTAACTCTAAAAAACGTTACCTTCACGGTAAAAAATCAGGGAAAAGTAGTGTTTGAAGAGTTTGGGGAAATGCTTTTTACGCATTTTGGTATTTCGGGCCCGATTGTCTTGTCTTCGTCTTCGTTAATCAACCGATTGCCTTTGGCGCAGTTGGAAGCGACGATTGATTTAAAACCTGCCTTAGACGTGCAAACCTTGGACAAGCGTATTTTGCGTGATTTTGACAAATATAAAAACAAGCAAATCGGGAATGCGCTCGTAGAGCTTTTGCCGCAAAAATTGATAGCCGTTGTATTGCAAAGCTGCGGAATTTCTAACGACAAGAACGTAAACGTAATAACCAAAGAAGAACGTGCAAAGCTTCTGCGTACGATAAAAGCGTTTCCTTTAAAGCTGCGCTCCTTGCGGGGCATTGAAGAAGCCATCGTTACCTCTGGTGGCGTCGATTTATCGGAAATCAACCCCAAAACTATGCAGTCTAAAAAATGGAAATGCTTACGTTTTTGCGGCGAAGTTTTAGACGTAGACGCGTTTACGGGCGGTTTTAATATGCAGATTGCCTTTGCTACGGGCTATGCCGCGGGAAATAGCATTCAATGATTTAACGCTTGCGCACCTTAAATTGTGTAAAAAGTGTGAAAATGCTTGACGAACTTGTTTTTTTTTCGTATAATAAGCCATAAGAACGAGATACCTTTTAGGTATCAGGAGAAAAAATATGACGGTAATTCGTGGCGCGACAACGATTGCGCAGGATACAAAAAGCGCCATTTGTGAAAGCGTAAAGGAACTGCTTGACGAAATATTTTCAGTAAATGCGTTGCAAAAAGAGGAAACGAAAGCCTTGATTTTTTCGCTCACAAGCGATATCCATTCCTTTCATCCTGCAAAGGCGGCAAGAGAAAGCGGTTATGATTTCGCGCCTTTGTTTGCGGCGGTCGAGCCGGATATTGACGGCGGCTTAAAATTATGCATACGCATAATGCTTTTGACCGAACTCAAAACGGACAGAAGCGTAAAACATATCTATCAAAAAGGGGCGAAAACCTTGCGTAAAGACATTAGTGAAATTTTTAACATAGCCTTGGACGGGCCAGCGGGCAGCGGTAAGAGTACGATTGCAAAAATTCTTGCGGCGGATTATAACATTCTTTATTTGGATACGGGTGCAATGTATCGCGCTTGCGGTTTAAAGGCATTGCGCTTAGGGATAAGCCCTAAGGATAGGGAAGCCGTAGAAAGGATGTTGCCTGCCTTGAACGTTACCGTGGAATATCGCGACGGAAAGCAACATACGATGTTAGACGGGGAAGACGTGTCTTCGGCAATCCGCGAAAATGTAGTTTCGATGGCGGCTTCCGATATTTCCGCACAGCCTGCCGTACGTATCAAAATGGTGGAAATGCAGCGCGATATTGCAAAAACGATGTCTTGCGTATTAGACGGTAGAGATATCGGTTCGTACGTTTTACCGAATGCAAAGTTCAAGTTTTTTATTACCGCGGATAGCAAAGTAAGGGCAACACGCCGCTTTAAGGAGCTGCAGCAACGCGGGGAAAACGTCGATTTCGATAAACTCCACGCGGAAATCATCGCAAGAGATAAGCAGGATAGCGAACGCGACTTCGCGCCGTTGGTTTGCGCGGCGGACGCCGTGGTTGTCGATACGTCGGCTATGGAGATTAGCGACGTGGTAGCGGCGATTAAAAAGGTTATACAGTCCGAAATTTAAGAAATACGAGATTTGGTTGAGGTTAATATGGAAAAGGAAACGAACAATGCGCCCAAAACCCCTGTAAAAAAAGACGCGAAGAAAAAGAAAAAAGGGAAAAGTATTCTTTATGGGACAACAAGAAAGGGGAAGCACGTCAGCAGATGGATAAACGCTGCTCGTATTTTCGCGTTGCCGCTTTATTGGTTATTGAAGCCCTTCCGCTATTACGGAAACCGCAAGGTCAAAGACGGCGCTTGCTTGTACGTTTGCAACCACTATACCTTATTTGACGCCGTGTATCCTATGTACACGACTTGGGAAGGTATTCATTTTATCGCAAAAAAAGAAAATTTTGAAACGCCTGTACTCAAAAATATTTTCCGCTATATTAAAGCAATTTGCGTAAGCCGCGACGGAAACGACGTCCGCGGTATGTTAGACGCCTTCAAGTGCTTGAAAAACAACGAAAAAGTGGCGATTTATCCGGAAGGAACAAGAAATAAAACGGACGCTGAAATGCTACCGTTTTTCCACGGCGCGTCGGTAATGGCGATTAAAAATCGCGTACCTATCGTTCCGATTATGCTGTATAAAAAACCCAAAATGTTCCGAATGACGCACGTGCTCATTGGTGAACCTTTCGAGCTTACGGAATATTACGAAGCGAAGATGACGATGCAGGAAATTGAAGAAGCGGACGATAAAATTCGTGCCGTTATGTTGGAAATGCGTAAAAAGCATACGGAATATTTAGAGAGCAAGAAAAAAGGGAAGAGATCGTAACGAATGGAATTTATCATTGCCAAAAGCGGCGGCTTTTGCCACGGCGTAAAAAAGGCGGTGGATACGGCATTATCTATCCCCCCGCAAGACGTGTATATCTTTGGGGAAATCATACACAATCCGGGCGTTGTGCAATCGATAACGGAACGCGGCATCAAAACGGTGGAGAACCTAAACGACGTTCCAAGCGGCGCAACGCTAATTATACGTTCTCACGGGGTCGGAAAAAACGTTTACGAAGCTTGCAAGCTTCGCAGCGTTAAAGTAGTGGATTGCACCTGTGAATTTGTCCGTCGCACACAAAAGATTGTGGACGAGCAACACGCCCTTGGAAAAACGATTGTCATCGTAGGGGAAAAGACGCACCCGGAAGTTGTTGGCTTAAACGGTTGGTGTAATAACGAGGCATACGTTTTTTCTTCGGAAGAAGAGGATTTTTCCGTATTGCCCGACAAAGATTGCTGTATCGTGGCACAAACGACCTATTCTGAGGAAAAATTTGAAAAAATTATAAAAATTCTTAATAATATCAACCGAAAAACAGTTGAAGTTTTTAAAACAATTTGCTATACTACTATAGGACGGCAAAATGAAGCCAACGAATTATCTAAGCAATGTGATGCGGTATTGGTCATCGGCGGTTTGAATAGCAGCAATACAAACAAACTGTACGATATCTGCGCAAAGAATTGTCCGAACGTATTTCGCTTGGCAAGTGCTGCCGATCTAAATTATAAAACAATCAAAAGATTTAAAAAGGTAGGTATTGTTACGGGTGCAAGCACCCCTAACGCGCAAACTCAGGAGGTTCTATTAAAGATGGAAATGGAAACAGAAGCAAAAGCAACGAGCATGG
>JAZSGC010000098.1:0-10326 GCA_045532525.1 Candidatus Scatosoma sp. | reverse complement strand
CACTTGAAACGCCACGCCGACCTTGTGCAAAAGTTGGGCTTGCCTATGCAAAACGTACTGATTACGGAGATAGGCGATTGCGTGCATTTGGCGGATAAATCGCTTGCAATAGGAGAAACGGTGCAGGCAGGTACGCGTTTAATCGACGGTGAAGGCATTGAAGACTACGGCACAAGCGAAGTAATGAAGGACAGATTAAAGATGTCGGCGGACGGCGTATTTACCGTGGCTATCGCGGTGGCGGGCAATTATCCCGTTGCCGACCCCGTCATCGAAGCGCACGGCTGCGTGTTTGCGGAAGGGGATACCGAGAGGGAAATGCTTGCCGTCGTACGCCGCGCGGTGGACGCATTCGGCTACGTTTACGATAAAACGGATATGTCCCTTGCCATTCGCAAAGCCCTGAAAAATTATTTTTACAAAAAGACGAAACAAGCGCCGCTTATCGTGGTTTCGGTAATCGACGTATGACAAAAAGAGAATGAAATATACAGCAACGCTTGTAAAATTGCATATCGACGAACGGATTCAAGCCCGCCGTGCGGACGCGTTACGCCGCGGAATTCCCGTAGCGGACGACGAAACGCTGAATTTTTTACTCGTCTTGCTCCAAGCCCTTCGCCCAACGCGTATTTTAGAAATCGGTACGGCAGTGGGGCTTTCGGGTGCGGCAATGCTTTCCGTATGTCCAAACGCAAAGCTCACCACGATGGAGCTGGAAGAGGAACGCTATCTTGAAGCCAAGCAAAATTTTGCGGACTTGGGCGTTTCCGACCGCGTGAACGCGTACCTGGGTGACGCGGGCGAGATTTTGGCGATGATGGACGGAGAATACGATTTCGTATTTTTAGATGGGCCGAAAGCCCAGTATGAAAAGTATTTGTTCGATTTAAAGCGGTTAATGAAAAAAGGCGCGGTACTTTTCTCCGACGACGTTTTGCTTTACGGTTGGGTCAGCGGCGTAGAGCCCACGCCCCAAAAACGGCAGTCGATTGTGGACAAAATCCGTTCGTATTTGCATACGCTCACCAACGATAAAGACTTTTCCACGTCCGTGATCGACGTTGGCGACGGCGTTGCGCTGTCTATCTACCACGGAAACACCAAAGGGGACAATCAATGAAAGCGGAACTTTTAGCGCCCGCAGGCAGCTATGCAAAACTTCAAACTGCGCTCCATTTCGGCGCGGACGCGGCGTACGTCGGCGGAAAACAGTTTTCCTTGCGTACGTTTGCGGATAATTTCACGGTGGACGAATTACAATCCGCCGTTTCGCTCGCGCACGGAATGGGTAAAAAAATATACGTAACTGCAAACGTGTTTGCCCGCAACGCCGATTTCGGACAGCTGGAAGACTATTTTAAAACCCTGCAAGCCTTGCAGGTCGACGCGGCAATCATCAGCGACCCCGGTGTGGTGTACGTTGCAAAAAAATCCGCGCCGAAGCTCCAAATTCATCTTTCCACGCAGGCAAATACCACCAACAAATATGCCGTAAAATTTTGGGGGGAACAAGGCGTTTCCCGCGTCATTCTCGCACGGGAGCTTTCCATTCAAGAAATCGCGGAAATTCACGAATGTAATCCTGAAATGGAGCTGGAAGCCTTTGTGCACGGCGCAATGTGCATTTCGTACAGCGGAAGATGTCTTTTGTCCGATTATCTCGACGGCAGGTCGTCCAACCGCGGCGCTTGCGTGCAGTCTTGCCGCTGGCGTTATGAAGTCCGCGCGCGCAACGCAACAAACGGCGTTTCCGAGTGGTTGCCTATCGAACAGGACGAAAAAGGCACGTACATTTTCAACAGCAAGGATTTGAATATGCTCTCTCGATTACAAGAAATGGAGGGGGCAGGTGTGCGTTCATTTAAAATTGAAGGCAGAATGAAGAGCGGTTATTACTTAGCGACCGTCATTAACGCCTACCGTAGATTTATGGACGGCGGCGACTTGCAAATTTCGCAAACGGAGCTTAACAACGTGGCGCACCGCGACTATACGCAAGCCTACGCCTTGGGGAAAAATCCGCAAACGGTGAATTATGCGGACAGTCAATCCAAAGGGGATTACGTTTATATTGCCGACGTGCGCGGCGTGCAAGACGGGTTTGTGTTGGCGGAAATGCGCAACCGCTTTAAGTGCGGCGACGTTTTAGAAGTACTTTCTCCCGATGCGAATTTTGGTAAAACGTTCGTGGCAAACGAAATATACGATTCTCAAAATCAGCCGACGGACGACGCTAAGCTCGTGCAGGAAGTGTATAAAATCAAATGCCCTTACCCTTTAAAGACGGGCGACTATTTACGCCGTAAGGTCAACGATTGACGGCGTAAAGTAGAAACGGTAGAAAAACTATGAAAAAGATATTACTTATCGCCACGGGCGGCACGATTGCTTCGCAGTCGGGTAGAAACGGCTTAAAGCCGGAGATCACAGCGGAAAACCTATTAAAATGCGTGCCGGAAATTTACGAGTTTTGCCAACCCAGCGCCGTGCAAATCTATAACATCGACAGCACGAATATTACCCCCGCACACTGGGTCAAGCTTGCCAAAGCCATAGCGGAAAATTACGACGATTACGACGGGTTTGTGGTTTGTCACGGCACGGATACGATGTCGTATACGGCGGCAATGCTTTCGTATATGGTGCAGCATTCTCCCAAACCTATCGTGCTTACGGGTTCGCAAAAGCCTATCGACAAGGAGGATACCGACGCGCGTATAAATCTTCGCGACAGCTTTTTATACGCTTCGTCCGAAGCGGCGTCGGACGTCGTTATCGTCTTCCAAGGCAACGTTATCGCGGGCACAAAAGCCAAAAAAATCCGTACGAAAAGCTATAATGCATTCGCCAGCGTAGACTTTCCTAATCTCGCCGTTATTCGTGACGGAAAAATCGTGCAATATATCACCACGCCTAAGCAGGAAAAGCCCGAATTTTTCTTGGAAATCAACGAAAAGGTCGGCTTGCTTACGCTCACGCCCGGCGTGCGCGGTGAAATTTTAGACGCCTACTTCCGTCATCATGACGCGGTGGTGCTTTCCGGCTATGGTACGGGCGGTATCCCCGAAGGCGAATATTACGGCTTTTATGAAATTATCCAAAGTTGGGAACGCAAAGGAAAAACGCTCGTCGTTACTACGCAGGTGCAGCAGGAAGGGAGCGATATGAACGTCTATCAGGTTGGCAGGGGCTGGAAAAACCGCTTCGACCTACTGGAAAGCTATTCAATGACGTATGAAAGTATCATCAGTAAATTGATGTGGATACTTGCGCAAACCAAGCAGGACGACGAAGTCAAAAAACTCTTTTATAAAACGGTAAATTATGACCTTATCGGTTAAAAACACATAGGCAGGTACGAGATGAATAAGAAAAAACAACCCTTAACCGTCTTTTCGGACATAGAATACGTCCGCCCCGATTTTGCGGAAATCCGCGCTTTTTACGAAAAGATTACCGCACGCGTGGCGCAGGCGGAAACGTATGCGGACGTCAAGCAATGCATACTTGAAAGCGAAGCATTTTCTTCCCGCTTCGATACGATGGCAACGGTGATGATGATTCGTCATACCGTGGATACCAGCGATAAATTTTACGAAGCCGAAGACGAATTTTTCAACCAAGCTTACCCCGAAGCAATGCCTTATTTCCAAGGCTTCAATTTAGCGCTTTTAAACTCGAAATTTCGCGCGGATATCGACAAGGAATACGGCGTGCAATTTTTGAAAAACGTGCAGCTTTCCGTGGATAGCTTTTCCGAAAAGAACGTTACGCTGATGCAGGAAGAAAGCGAGTTGGTCAACCGCTATCAAAAGCTGATTGCGTCCTGTAAAATCTTTTTCGACGGCGAAGAGCGCAATCTTGTCGGCATCGAAAAATATTTTTCCAGCCCCGACCGCGAAACCCGAAAAGCGGCGGCGAAATTGTACGAGGAATTTTTCCAAAAAAACGACGAAGAGCTGGGCGAAATTTTTGATAAGCTGGTAAAAATCCGCCATCAAATGGGCGTGAATATGGGCTTTGAAAACTTTATCCCGCTTGGGTATATGCAGCAGGGCCGCTTAGACTACGGCGCGGCGGAGGTTGCTTGCTTCCGTCAGCAGGTGTTGGAAGAAATCGTTCCGTTTTGCGAAAAGCTTTATCAGGCGCAAGCCAAGCGTATCGGCGTGGACAAGGTACATTTTTATGACGAATCCCTGATTTTTACGGACGGCAACGCCGTGCCCATCGGCGACAGCGCGTATCTTATTGCACAAGCCGCAAAAATGTATCACGATATGAGCAAGGAAACGGGCGAGTTCATCGATTTTATGATAGAACATCAGCTTATGGACTTGGAAAACAAGCCCAACAAAGCGGCGACGGGGTATATGTGTTCGCTCAGCGAATATAAAGCGCCGTTCGTGTATTCCTGCTTCAATGGTACGACGGGCGACGTGGACGTTTTGACGCACGAAATGGGGCACGCCTTCGCAGGATATATGGCAATGCGCACCCAGCCCTTGCAGGCGCTTTGGAGCGAACCCACCGATATTGCGGAAATTCATTCGATGTCGATGGAGCAGTTCGCCTATCCGTATGCCGAGCTGTTTTTCGGCGATAGAGCGGAACGCTACCGTTTCCAACATTTACAGGAAGCACTCACCTTCGTTCCTTTCGGCGTCGCGGTGGACGAATTTCAGCACGTCGTATACGAAAATCCTAACTTGACGCCTGCGGAGCGTACGGCGGTTTGGCGGGATTTAGAAAAGAAATATATGCCTTGGCGCGACTATGGGGAAGACAGCTCCTTCTTCTCGCGCGGCGGTTGGTGGTATCATAAATTGCACATCTATCACTATCCGTTCTATTACATCAATTATACGTTGACGAGTATGGGTGCGATGGAATTTAAGAAAAAACAAGCCGAAAATAAAGCGGCTTGCTGGCAAGACTATATGACCCTTTGTAAGCTGGGCGGTTCGTTGGGGTATTTGGATTCCCTGCGCGCGGCGAACCTTGCCGTCCCCTTTGAAAAGGGAGGCGTAAAACGCGCGGTTTCTTACGTAATCGAAATTTTAAACAAACAAATACAGGAGAAAACATTATGAGAAAATCGCAATTACAAAAATACGCAAAATTGCTGGCAAGAGTCGGCGTCAACGTAAAAAAAGGACAAACGGTGTTTATTGAAGCCGCGCTCGACCAACCCGAATTCGTTACGATGGTCGTAGAAGAATGTTACAAAGCAGGCGCAAGCGAAGTGTACGTGGATTGGAGTCACCAGCCCACGGGCAAGCTTTCTTCGCAATACCGCAGCTTGGAATCTCTTTCCGAATTAAAGCCTTGGGCAAAGGCAAAGTGGGAATACAAGGCAAAAACCTATGCGTGCCGTCTTTGGATTGAATCGGAAGACCCCGATGGAATGAAAGGGCTCGACCCCGAAAAGATGAGCAAGGCACGTCAGGCGCTCTATCCGCAAATCAAGCCCTTCCGTCAGGCGCTTGAAAACAAACATCAATGGTGTATCGCCGCCGTACCCGGCAAGGCTTGGGCGAAAAAAGTATTCCCCGAGCTTTCCGAAAGCAAGGCAATGGAAGCAATGTGGAAAGCCATTCTTTCCGCTTCCCGTGCAGACGGTAAAAATCCCGTTCGCGAATGGAAAGAACACAACGCCGACCTTCGCGCACGCTGCGAATATCTGAATAATCTCGGCTTGAAATGGTTGGAATACAAGAGCGCAAACGGCACGGACTTAAAGGTAGAGCTTTTGGAAGACGGTATTTTCGCGGGCGGTCAGGAAAAGACGCTCAAAGGCAGAATTTTCAACCCGAACATCCCCACGGAAGAAGTATTCACTTCCCCCAAAGCAGGCGCGGCGGAAGGTATCGTATACTCCTCCAAACCCCTTTCGTATATGGGTCAGCTCATCGAAAATTTCTCCTTGCGCTTTGAAAACGGTAAGGTTGTAGAAGCAAAGGCGGAAAAAGGGGAAGAGCTCCTTAACAAAATGGTTACGATGGACGAAGGCGCGGGTATGCTTGGCGAATGCGCGCTCATTCCTTACGGCTCGCCCATCAACGCGTCGGGTATTTTGTTTTATAACACCTTGTTCGACGAAAACGCAAGCTGCCACTTTGCGCTTGGTCACGGCTTCAACGAATGCTTAAAGGGTTTTGAAAAATATACCGACGAAGAATGTAAAGCACACGGCATCAACGATAGTATGATCCACGTCGATTTTATGGTCGGTTCGGCGGATATGTCCATTGTCGGTATCACCAAAGACGGCAAGCGCGTACAAATCTTCGAAAACGGTACTTGGGCGTTTTAACGCATACCTGCCTGCCCCATTTTAACAAATAAAGGGGCGGGCGCACCAACGAAAAGGGGTATAATTATGACCAAAATAGACATTTTTTCGGGCTTTTTGGGCGCAGGGAAAACCACGCTCATTAAAAAGCTCATTCAGGAAGCTTACAAGGGCGAAAAGGTCGTGCTGATTGAAAACGAATTTGGCGAAATCGGTATCGACGGCGGCTTTTTGCAGGAAGCGGGCGTCAATATCACCGAAATGAATTCGGGCTGTATATGCTGTTCGCTAGTAGGCGACTTTTCTAAAGCCTTGCAACAGGTGGCGGCGCAGTACGCGCCCGACCGTATCGTTATCGAGCCGTCCGGCGTGGGTAAGCTTTCCGACGTCATCAAAGCGGTGGCAAACGCACGGTTAGAAAAGGCAAAGCTCAACGCCTTTTGCACCGTTGTAGACGCGTGCAAATGCAAAATGTATATGAAGAACTTCGGCGAATTTTTCAACGACCAAGTGGAAAATGCAAGCTGTATCATTCTTTCCCACACCGCCAAGGCTACGGAAGAAAAGCTTGCGGCGGCGGTTGCGTTGCTCAAAGAAAAGAACTCGTCGGCAACGCTGGTCACCGCGGACTGGGATAGCTTAAACGGTAAGGCGATTTTGTCCGCTATGGAGCGCACGGATAGCCTGCAAGCCGAGCTCGACCGTTTGGCGGCGGAAGTGGAAAATCACCACGAGCACGAATGCGACGACCCCGATTGCGGCTGTCACCACCACGGACATCATCACGAGCACGGTGAACACGGACACGGGTGCTGCGAACACGGACACCACGACCACCACGAGCACGAATGCGACGACCCCGATTGCGGCTGTCATCACCACGGACATCATCACGAACACGGACATCATCACGGACATCATCACGCGGACGACGTGTTTACAAGCTGGGGTGTGGAAACGACGCGCAAATACACCAAGGAAGAACTTGCGGATATTCTTTCGGCGTTGCAAAACGAAGAAGAATACGGCGTAATTTTGCGCGCAAAGGGCATCGTTGCAGGCGAAAGCAGCTGGTTGCATTTCGACTACGTTCCCGAAGAACCCGACGTACGCGAAGGCGGGGCGGCGGTGACGGGCAGACTGTGCGTCATCGGTTGCCGTTTGCAGGAAAGTGCGCTGAAACAGTTATTCCACGTATAAAAGGCAGGAAACAATTATGAAAAACAAGCTCCCTACCGAAACGCCCGTCTATTTATTCTTGGGCTTTTTAGAATCGGGTAAAACTAAATTTATTCAAGAAACGCTGGAAGACCCCCGCTTTTCTTCGGGGGAAAAGACCCTGCTTCTCGTAATGGAAGAAGGGGAAGAGGAATACGAAACCATCAAGTTTTCCGCCGCGGAAAAGGTGGAGTTGGCGGTCATTGAAGATAAGGCGCAGCTCACGGAAGAATACCTTACGAAATTGCAGGTGGAAACGGGCGCGGACCGCGTCGTTGTGGAATACAACGGTATGTGGCTTTTGGAAGATTTTTTCAACGCAATGCCCGAAGGCTGGATGATCAATCAGGTGATGACCTTTTTCGATTCCAACACCTTCCTTTCGTACAATGCGAATATGCGCCAGCTCGTATACGATAAAATCGAAAACGCGCAGCTGGTCGTCTTCAATCGTTTCGACGCCACAATGGATAAAATGGCGTTTCACAAGGTCGTTCGCGGCGTTACCCGCCGTGCGGATATCGTATACGAAGGCGTGGACGGAAAAGCGGATTTCGACGACATCGAAGACCCGTTGCCTTTCGACGTCAACGCGCCTACCGTGCAAATTGAAGACAGAGATTTCGCCTTTTTCTATCGGGACTTGACGGAAGAAGTGGAAACGTATATCGGCAAAACGGTCAAATTCAAGGGCTTGGTCGCAAGAGATCATCGGCTTGCCCCGACGGATATCGTCATCGGCAGACACGTAATGACCTGCTGTGCGGACGATATTCAGTACTGCGGTTTGGCGTGCGTGCTTCCCGAAGCAATGGATTTGCAAACGCGGGACTGGATTTCCGTCACGGGCAAAATTCAATTCCAAAAACATCGTGTGTATAAGGGCAAAGGCCCCGTACTCGTCGCCGAAAAGGTGATCGTGTGCGAACCGCCCGAAGAACAGCTTGCCACCTTCTATTGATAAACAAAAGACGCCCCCGCGTTAGGGGGCGTTTTTCAATGCGTTTTAAAGATTTAGGCGTTATACTTCGTCAAATTCGTTATGTAAAAAGCGGTTCACGTTATAGCCCTGTCTATACAGCAAATACGTCGTTACCTTCGGCGCGGAGAAATCGGCTAAGCGCACTTCTTCCAGCTCGCCCTTTTCAATTTTTTCTTGCACAAGCTTGTAGGGGAGAAAAGAATATCCCACGCCGTTTTCCAAATAGGGGAAAAGCTTGGACGAGTTGTCCACTTCCAAACGGAACACGTGGTTTTTGGGGAAAAGCGAACGGATAAACACACCCGCTTCACTCAGCGTAAAATCGCACATTAAGTAGGGGATTTTCGCCAGTTGCGCCTTGGCAATGCCGTCGGGATATTCGTTGCTGCCTTTTTTGCATACCAACGCCACGCGGTCTACGTCGTAAACGTCGCAGCAATACCCAACCCGCTTTAAGGGAATGGCGGAAAATACCATATCCAGCATATTGTCTTGCAGGTTTTGTATCAGGTCCAAAGAGTGCCCCAGCATCACCTTTACGGACGTAACGGAATTGTCCTTCAAGCATTCGTCCACAAGCTTCTTGGCGTATACTTCATAGGTCGCATTGATTGCGCCGATCGAAAATTTACGGCTGTGGCTTGCCAAAGCGTTCATTTCTTCAATGGAAGTGCTTTGCAAATCCAAAATACGCTCGGCGTACCGTAGGAAAATTTCGCCCGCTTCCGTCAGTTTCACCGTTTTCGAACCGCGCGTAAACAATTTTTTGCCCACTTCCTTTTCCAGCTCGCTGATGCGGTTAGTAACGGTGGATTGCGCAATGAAAAGCTGTTCGGCTGCCAAGGTGAAATTTTTCACCTTTGACAAAAAGATAAATGTTTTCAATTCTTCGGTATTCATAGAAAAAATTGATTACTCCTATCGATTTTTTTCATTTTTATAATTATACTCCCAATCCAACAAAAAAGCAAGGGAATTTCCAAAAAAAGTCGGTAAAAATTAAAAAATTTTTTTCAGGGATTTTTTACATACTTTCGCGGCGGGATTGACAAACGCAAATAAAGGGGGTATAATAAAGGAAAATATAACCAAAATCACAAAAAAGGATGGGGCAGGTATGCAATCAACGGAAATTCAAGCGCGGGTGCAAGCCGTGAAAAACACGCTGAGCGCGGGCAATCCGTACGGCGAAAGGGTGCTGCTTATCGCGGCGACGAAGACGCAAAATACGGAAGCGATCAACGCGGCGATTTTGGCAGGCGTGGACGGAGTTGCGGAAAACAAACCGCAGGAATTCCGCGATAAAAACGACGGGCTATTGCCCTGTCCGCGCCATTTCATCGGACATCTGCAAACGAACAAAATCAAATATTTGTTAGGGAAAATAGAGCTTTACCATTCCTGCGACAGGGAAGAACTCGCTTTGGCGCTTGCAAAGCAATCGGCGGCGAAGGGCTTGATATCCAACGTGCTTATTCAAGTCAATATCGGCAGCGAAAGCACAAAGGGCGGTTACGCCTATGAAGAAGCCAAGGAAACCTTTGCTCGCCTTTCGGCATTGCAGGGCTTGTGCGTAAAGGGCTTTATGGCAATGCTCCCCGATATAGAAGACGAAGCCTTGCTCCGCGATTTGGCGCGAAAGATGCGTCGCTTGTTCGAGTGGGCAAAAACGCAATCGAGCGCGGTGGAATACCTGTCAATGGGCATGAGCGGCGACTATTTGCTTTGCGTGGAAGAAGGCAGCAACGTGGTTCGCTTTGGCTCTACGCTGTTCGGGCATAGAGATTACGGACCGGAGCCGCACACGCCGTCTAAAACACAGCCGTAAACG
>JAZSGC010000112.1:0-12552 GCA_045532525.1 Candidatus Scatosoma sp. | reverse complement strand
TTCTCTTTTTGGAGCAGGTGACGAGAGTCGAACTCGCCGGGAACAGCTTGGGAAGCTGCCGCCATACCGCTAGGCGACACCTGCATTGATAACGCCGCGCAAAACGTTCGCTTCGCCCGACGCTCTTTATTATATATCCTTTTTAGGGAAATGTCAACGGTTTTTTTACGCTTCGCTCAATTTTATCCGCGCGAAAATTCTCCGCTTTTGTCAGCTTTCCAGCTCTCCTTGACAGTCTTTGCAAACCCCGAAAAATTCTACGGAGTATCCGCGCACCGCAAACCCGTGCTCCGCCGTAGCCCGCAAAACGCTCTCGCTGATGCCTTCCGTTTTTACGTCCGCCACCTTTCCGCATTTTTCGCAACGCGCGTGATAATGCGGCATTACGTTATAATCGTAACGGACTTCACTCCCCGCCGCCCGCAATTCCAGCGCCTTGCCGTGGTCCGCAAACCCGCCAAGCACACGGAACACCGTCGCGCGCGAAACCGTCGGATACCGCTCCCGCACGTACCCATACACTTCCGTTGCCGTCGGATGATCCAACGCCTTTAACGCGTCGTAGATAATCCCCTTTTGTTTCGTTTGGCGTTCTTGCACCTTATCATTTCTCCTTATTGAGATTGAATACTGATTATAATATAACATACATTCGCCGTCTTGTCAAGCGGTTTTAAAAAAATTTCCACAAAAAAAGGGCGGAAAAGTTTTCCTATTCCGTCCTAATTTATTGTGACAAGCGTATTGCAATCGTCGCGCAACGCTTGATTTACTGCGCTTGTCTGGTATTGACAATGGCAATTTCTTCGCCGTTCATCGCGTCGATAAACACGAAATAATTTTCTTCGCCGTACGAACAAAGGAATTCGTAAGCCGCTCTTTCGCCCCGTTCCGTATCGACAACGGCAAGACGCGCGCTTTCCACCGTCAGTTTATTGTGGAGCTTATCATACGCCGTCGCAAGCGAAATTTTGGGATCGACGTCCTTGCGCTTTTTATGGTTTTTCACGTATTCCGTCGTATCCAGTCCCGTTACGATACCGCGGGTGCGGCATACCTTCACGCGGATTTGGTCGGGATAGAATACCACGTCGTCATCTTCGTAAACGAACGTAAAGTCTACCGTCGAGCCGTTTTCACGCAACCGAACCACTTCCATATCCTCATAGCCCAGCTGTTCCAAAAATTCTTCGGCGATACGTTCCGCATTTTGGAAATCGAAAGTGTCGCCCATACAATCTTCGTAATAATCAAAACGGAGCAGCGTGCCGTCCTTTTGCGAAATTTCCGCAAACAGCTGTGTGCCTTTATCGTCGTAGCCCTGCACGTTATACGCGCAATAATCCTTTGTCACCGTTTCGCCTACACAGCGGTATTCGGCAATATTATATTTCGGGAAATACCGCATACAAAGCTCTTCCGCGCGCGCGGAGTCAATATGCGGCAAATCCTTGCCCTGCACATCTGCGGGCGTGTTTCGTTGCGTACCTGCCCCCGCCATTTCGTCCTTTCCCGCTTCGGCGGAAAGCCGATTTTCTTCCAGCGTCATCTTTTCTATTCTGCCGATTGCGTCGGTGATGCGCCCTTTGCCTTTCTTTATCAACGACTTCCAGTCGTTATCCGTCATACGCGCCGTCAGTTCGTCCAGCTCCGCACGGATTTGATGATTGATTTTATACAACGCTTCCAAGCTTTCGTAATCGCTTACCGAAAGGCTTTCTCCCATACGGAGCTTGCCAAGCATTCTTTCGCATTCCCGTGCGGTACGGTTGATAAACGTCGTTACGTTCGCGTCCGCTTCCGCGGAAATGGGCATCTTTTCAAGGTCAAGCTCGGCAAGACGGGTCTGCACCAAAAGGTCGGTAAGAATACGGCTTTGTTGCGCGGACGAAGCAGAAATACGGGCGCGTTCTAAATCGCTGTCCACGTTTTCCATAATCCCCGTCAGCTCGTACATCGCACGGCGATTGTCGCACATCATCATTCGCGAATTTTGCCGCATATCCAACGCGCCTACCGTCACCGTAGTGGCAAGTGCAAGCGTAACCACACCCAGCGAAACTACCGCCGCTATCCAACCGCCGTAGCCCTTTTCTTCACTGCGCTTACGAATATCCTTGTCGCCCTTTTTCGTTTGGCGTTTTTGCTGATACCGTTTCTCAGCTTCCGCGCGTTGCTGCTGCTTGCGCTTCGCCATTTCCGCACGTTTTTGAGCGCGCGCTTTGTTCCGATTTGCTTTTTCGTGGGCGCGCTTACGAATTTTTTCTTCCCGCTCCGCCGCACGTTTTTCCACCAACGCCTTTTTATCCGCCGCGCGTTTCGCCGCGTCCGCTTTTCTTTGCGCCAACTGTTTTTCTATTTCGGCTTCCTTGGCGGCGAGTTGCTTTTTAAATTCCGCTCTCTTTTTTGCCCGTTCTTCCTTTTTCTTTTGCGCACGAGCCAGCCTTTCGGCTTTCTTCTTCGCTTTTTCTTCCTTTTTCTTCAACGCTTTTTCCACGCGCGCCTTTGCCGCCGCGCTTTCCTTTTCCGCTTTACTGCCCGCCGATTGCGCATTTATCTTTCTCGCGTTTATACGTTCGGTTTTTTTATTTGCCGAGCCAAGCGCCGCTTCGCCCTTAGCGCTTTCTTTCGCGGCGGGCTTAGAAGGGGCTTGCGACGTCTTTTCCGTCTTTTTTACCGTCGTTTTCTTGGTCACGTTTTCTACCTTTTCCGCTCCCGACGACGTGTTCGACCCGATTTCTTGTTTTTCTTTTTTCATACTTCTCTCCTTATCTCACGCTTAAATCGCGAACACGTGACGGCCGATAACCGTCACCGTTTGTCTATCGAATATCCACGCGCTGGTCGCAACTGCGGGATTATAATAATAGAGCGCGCCGCCAGTAGGATCCCAGCCGTTGATGGCGTCACGCGCCGCACGCATCGCCGTATCGTCGGGGGTTAAGTTGATTTGCCCGTCCGAAACCGCCGTAAACGCGTGTTTTTGATATACCACACCCGAAATGGTGTTCGGAAAGGCAGAGTTCTCCACACGATTGATAACGACCGCACCAATCGCGACCTGCCCCGTGTACGGCTCACCCCTACCTTCCGCGTAAATCGTTCTTGCTAAAAGGTACACGTCCGAGCTGGAATACCCGCCCACGCCGTTTGCCGTGCTATCTACCAACGCTTGATACGCGCTTTGCATACCCAACGCCTTATACGTGGCTTTGCCCACCACGCCGTCCGCTTTCAAGCCATTCTTCTTTTGAAAAGCAATTACCGCGGAACGCGTACCCGCGCCAAACACGCCGTCCACGCCGCCGTTATAATACCCCCAAAGCTTTAATCTGCGCTGCACTTCACGTACCTCGCTTCCCTTAGAGCCTTGTCTTAATATCGCAACACGCTCCGCCGTTTCCACCTGCGCGGAAAGCACGGAAGCGCCGTCGTGCGACGCCGTTTTGATTGCAGCCGCAGACGCCGTAAAGGCAAGCCCGCAAGCTATCGCCGCCACTACGAGTTTGGTTTTCGTTGACTTTTTCATTCCGTTTCCTCCTATATGTAAAAGGAAATGTGCCTACCAGGTATGCGTTGAACGTTTATTTCCCGTTTTTAAAGCGTTCGATGATTTCCCAAATCTTGCTTTTATATATCACGTTTTTTCCCGTGGGGGCAGAAAAGCACAACGGCGGATACACAACGCACCACCAGTTATCCCCCGCGCCGCTGCCCAGCCGAAGGATTAACGCGGAATACTCGCCTGCGGGTAATACGTGTCCTTCGTATACGCGGGTGGGAAAGCTTTCTTTTTTTAATTCCGCCTGCGCGCCGTAGAAAAAGCCTTTGCTGCGTAACGCTTGTGCGGCAACCTCGGCAATTTCTTTTAAATGCGCTTCCACGCCCGCCATTGCCTGCGTTTTGGTGTCGTATTCCGCAACCAGCGGCGTAAGGTATTCCACCACCTTATCCCGCACGTAGTATTTCACCGATTGCGCTTCCGCTTCGTTGGAATCCGCGCGGATATGGATACGCAAATATGCATCCGTTTCCATATTCGTCGCATACCTGCCGCTTGCATTTTGCATTGCAGGGGACAATACGCCCGAAAAACCGAGCGCCGTTAAACTTATTATGATTGACAATAAAAAAATTATGCAAACCTTTTTCATAAAAAAGAAAAACCTCCGTGAAGTTACACGGAAGTTATTGACAGTTTCCTATGAATTTATACGTTATATATCCGTTATTTTTCGGCTTCGGACCAGCTGTGGTGGTGTAATTCCCCTTCTTCTAATAAGCCCGCATAATCGTTTTGTCGCAACGCTTCGTATAACGCTACGGCGACGGAGTTGCTTAAATTGAGCGAACGCGCCTGCGAAAACATCGGTATGCGCAAGCAGGTTTTCTCGTTTTGTAATAAAAGTTCTTCGGGAAGTCCTCTCGTTTCTTTACCGAACACCAAAAAATCACCGTCCTGAAAGGCTACGTCGCTGTGACGGTGTCTGCCCTTAGTGGTAAAAAAGAAAAACCGAGCGTTTGGATATTGCGCGCGAAGCTCTTCAAAGCTGTCGTGATAAGAAATATCCACCAAGTGCCAGTAATCTAACCCTGCACGTTTTAAATACTTGTCCGTTACTTCAAAGCCCAACGGACGAATCATATGCAAATGCGTGCCGGTGGCGGCGCAGGTCCGCGCGATATTGCCCGCATTTTGCGGGATCTCCGGTTCAACCAAAACGATATGGAACATTTTTCTGCTTCCTTATAAATAAATTTTTTGCGCGCAATAAAAGGAAAAACGCCGCGAAAACAACTTTTCTTTTTTGACGCTTACGATTTTTCGCTCTTATTATTTTACACTCTTTTTCGTGGTTTTGCAAGCATTTAAGACGTCGGAACAAAGGTTTGGTATACTTTGGCAAGCAAAAGCGGGATAAAGCCCAAAAAACGTCGCATAATGAAAGTAGAACGCGTTTCTTCGGGAAACGGACAAGGAGTCAATTATGCAATTTGAAAACACGGAAACTTTTAAAAATCTTGCCCGCGCTTTTGCGGGTGAATGTCAGGCGGGTATGCGATATCAAATGGTTGCAAAACTTGCGATGAAGGAAAAATTAAAAACGCTGGCGGACGCGGTGCGAACGATTGCCAAAAACGAAACGTTGCACGCAACGCAGTTTTTTAATAAAATCATCGAAAAGACGGGCAGCCGTGAAAATATCGTCATCGACGCAGGATATCCTTTTCATATAGGTACGCTTGCCGAAAGCTTAAAATTTTCGGCTATGGACGAAAAAAGCGAAACGGAAGATATTTATCCTGCCTTTGCCGTCACGGCAAAAGAAGAAGGTTTTGAAGACGTAGCCGCTTTGTTTAAGCTGGTTGCGGAAGTGGAAGCACAGCACAAAATCGTATTCCAGTATCTTCACGACGGCGTGCGCAACGGAACGCTGTACAAGAGCGAAAAACCCGTACTTTGGATTTGTAGCGAGTGCGGTCATATGCACGTTGCAACGGAAGCTTGGAAGGTTTGTCCGCTTTGTAAGGCAGAACAAGGTTACGTGGATTTACACTTGCCTTTTGAAGGGGTGCGCGAGTAACTCGTCCGCCCGAAGAAGCGTGCGATTTTGCAATAGAAAAGGAGAGATATTATGAAAAAGCAAAACAATCAAAAGAGCAAAAACTGCGGCAACAAAAATTGCGGCAATAAGAACTGCACGGGTAAAGAAAACAACGGCTATAACGGCTATAACAACGACGAAAACAAAAACAACTAATGGCTAAAAAATCTATTCAACGCGTACCTGCCCCCACGAAACGCGCATTAGACGTGTTTGTGCCGCCATCAAAAACGGACGTGAACGGCAGTTATACGGGCAAACCGAAAAACAAAAACGAAACGCCCGTACAAGACGCGGACGATTTATAAAATCACCAAATAATTTTCGTCAAAAGAAAACCCCCGCCTTATTTGGCAGGGGTTTTTCTGTTTACTTTTTTCTCTTTTTGGTTTTATTTTTTAAGAAGGTAGGCACGATAGCACAAACCGCCGCTAAAATAGAAAGAATTGCCGCAAGAATAGGCCCTACGCCAAGCTTCCAGCCTTCCTTTACCTTTTCCTGTGCAAACGTATCGTTGAGCGTATATGCGCTGCCCGCAACCGTAAAAGTAAGCGCAAGGAAGAAAAATCCCGCCGCTACAATAAAACAAACGGTTGCAATAAACGCAAAAAATTTATTTCCCTTACCGAAGAAAGAAAGCAAGCAAAGCACGATGCCTGCCGCCGTTAAAATAAGGGGCAACAGGTTCATAAAGGAAAATTTAAGATATTCCGTAGTGGTTGTTCCCACAATCGTTTTATTCGTTTCGGATAAACCAAATATCGTTTCCCAGCCCTTGTAAGAGATGGTTTCGTCCCCGATAGCCGCTTTAAACGTAACCGCAGGAAGAAAGAGCATAACGATTGCCACTACGCCCAAAACCGCCGCGATTACCGGCGCAAATTTTTTAAATGCCTTCATTGATACCTCCGCGCGAAAGCCGTGTTTTTTCTTGGTTTTGCTTTTCGCTTATCATAATATATTATAATAATTTTCACACGTTTTGTCAATACTTTTTAAATTTTTACAACATTTAAAAAAAGCATACAAAAAGCGGCTTACCTTTGCAAGCCGCTTTTGTTTACCATATGGGGTTAGAAATCGTCATCGTCGTCATCGTCGTCGTCATCGTCGTCATCGCCGTAATATTCGTCGGCGGAAACGTATTCGAAGTCGTATTCTTCCACAATTTCTTCTTCCTCTTCTTCCTCTTCTTCCTCTTCGTCTTCAAATTCGGAATCGGGAATACCAAGGTCCATTTCCTCTTCTTCGTCGTCAAGATAGCTGCGCCAAGAAGCGTCTTCCTTGTCTTCGTCTTCTTCTACCAAATCTTCTTCATAGTCCGATTTCTTTTTGCACTCTTCGCACATCTTTTCGCCGAGCGCCATATAGTTCTCGCCGCAAACGGGACAAAGCTCCGTTTCTTCTAAGCTGCTTTCCGCGTCAATATCGTCCGTAAACGTTCTTTTTCCGCTGATTTCATTGATGCAAACGTCACAATATTCCTGCGTATCCGCGTCAATAAAGTTCAATTCGCATCTGGGGCAAATGATGTATCTCGCCATATTTTAATTTTCCCTCTTTATCGTGATTTTGCTATATTATATTAGTATTTGCTAGTTTTGTAAACTGTTTTTTGCGTGATTTTGAAAGTTTTTTAAAAAATTTTCTTATTTTTTACAAAACAAAGGCCGTTTTCTCTCGAAAACAGCCTTTTGCGCTTATTCTTCTTGCGTAGCTTCTTCCCCGTCCGCTTCTTCGGGCGTGCTTTCTTCTACGTCTGCAGTCCTTTCAGCAGCAGGTTCTTCCGCTACTTCTTCGGCTTCTTTTGCGGGTTCTTCCGCCGCCTTATCTTCCGCATAAACGTCGATGGTCTTATCATCCGTCGTATCAATCTTTTTACGTCTATATGCGTTTACGGTAGCTTCCGCTTCCTTCTTCGCAGCTTCTTTCTTCTTGATATACATAACCACGGGAACTGCCGCGCCTGCCGCCACAATAAGCACCGAACCGACAACGATCAACGCAACCGCCCAACCGGGAAGTTTTTCGTCTTTCGCCGCTGCTTTTTTCGGGCTTAACAAGCTATCTTTCCAAGCCGTTGCAATCTTGTTCTTATCTTTTTTGGTGATTTTACCGACAAGACCGATGATTTCGCTTTCGGTTGCAAGCTCCGCTTTTTCCGCACCTTCCGCTACGGTAAATTTACCCAAAACTTCTTTATAGAACGCGTCCTTTTCTTCGGGCTTGTTATCGTCGTTGTAAAGGTCGATAATTTCTTGGCTGAGCGCCGTTTCTTCTTCGCTCAACAACGTGCCTGCGCCAAAGAAGTATCTAATCAAGTTCGACGAATCGTCGTTGCTGGAATATTTTTTAAGATATTCGGTATACGCTTCGTACTTATCGATGTTTTCTTGAATTTCCGCCGTCGTGCCGATTTGCGCCGCGTAAACGTAGTTATATGTCGAAAGGCTGTTGCCGTACTTTTGTACGTTGGAATACAAAACTACTGCCTTATCGTTACCGTCGCTATCCTTGCCAACATTGAAAATTTCGGGCTTGTACCAGTCTTTGTTCCAGTCTACCAACGCAATCGTGATGGGCTGATAATCTTCATAGCCTTCCGCTTTTGCGAAATGCTCGTTATATACGTCTTCGCCGTCCTGATAGCCCTTATATTTGATACGGGAAAGGCTGCTGCCGTTACCTTCTTCGGAATCCGCATAGAAGTACAAGAAATCCCCTTCCGTTTTCCAAAGCGTAATGCCGTCCACGTCACGTTCCATCAACGTTTCATCCGCCGTACCGTCCGCCTTAGCCGTTGCCTTGTAAAGATTTTTGACTTCGGCGTCTACGTATACATACGTGTGCACGCGCGCGCCGTTCTTTTCTTCTACTTCAAACAATGCGTCCGCAGCAGCTTTCGACGTATCGTTTGCCACTACGTCCAGTTCTTTCGTGGTTTTTTCATCGTTGCCCTTTACCGTATTCCAGTTGCTTCTCGTATCCGACAAGTAATACAGCTGGGATTCTCCGCTTCTCGTGAAATATACGCCGTCGTTTTCGTAACGAGCAATCTCATACTTGAAGCCGTAAGGCTCTAAGCTGTCGGCTTTATCGTCTTCGTTAAACCAACCCGCGTCGTGGGAAATCGAGCCAACGCCGTCCAAAACAAGTTGACCAAGGTTAACGTACGGATACGTGGAGTGGTCTTTCGCTTCAAAGCCCTTGTAATCTTCAAGGTAATCCGCGTCGAAGGTGTA
This sequence comes from Candidatus Scatosoma sp., assembly GCA_045532525.1. GTDB lineage: Bacteria > Bacillota > Clostridia > Christensenellales > Borkfalkiaceae > Scatosoma. Next base: position 3,704 of record JAZSGC010000112.1, on the reverse strand, counting down.
TTCCTTGCTTTCGCCGTTGCAAACTGCGGTGTAACCGATTTTGCCCTTTGCTTTCTTGCCTACGGACGTCGCTTTCGCCGCCGCGTTTACGCAATAGAGCTGGTTATAATCCGCCGTGCTTTGGGTGGTTTTATCAATTTCGTAGGTTACGGGCATCGTATAATATACGTTGCCGTTTTCAAGATTTTTCGCGTCGTAGTAATATTGTGTTGCGCCTTCTACCAAAACGGTGTGCTTCTTGGTTTTGGTATTGAAGGATTTCAACGCGCCGTCTTCTTCGTACAAGCAGTAAACGATACCGTCGTCCATTTTCACAAAACGATAGAACGCAGCAGAGTTCGCTAAGTGGAAATATTTTCCTTTCATAGGCTCTTCCGTGCCGTCCAGCTTTGCGCGCTTAAAGTCGATATAGCTGTTTTCTACCTTACCTTCCAGGTTTTTATCCGTGGTAGGCGTTGCGTAGTAAACGTAATCGTCATAAATGAAAACGCCTGCTTCATATTTTTGGGAAACGAACAAGGACGGAACAACGACTTCCGCTTTATCGTATTCTTTTTCCGCAAGCTGTTTGGTGGTGATACGCATCAACGCGCCCTTTTCTACTTCGCCGTAGGTGTTGTTTGCCGTGTTGCTTTGTACACCGTTGATGAAGTAAACGTAGTTGCCTTTTTGCACAGCAAAGCCGCCGTTGGAGCGCACTTCCCCCACGTAATCGGTTTGGTTGGGCTTAATCATTTTAAAATCCGTTTTTGAACAGCCAGCCGAAACCGCCACCGAGCAAAGCATAGTAGCCGCCGCTACGATACCCAGTATTTTTTTGCCGTAATTCCTCATTGTATAAGGACTCCTTGAAAAGTTATTGTCAAATATCCATTGTTTTCGCCGATTGTACACAAAAACGCATAGCTTTGCTTTTGCGTACATTATCCGACGATAGTAACGCATATTCTATTATATATCAATTTGTCAATTAAAGCAATCGAAAATACCTTGATTTTCGTGATTTTTGCTTGAAATTTTTAATAAATTAGGAGGTTTTTTCTTATGTCCCCTTTCGGGTTATTCGATTTACTCAAAACCCTGCTCCCACAGCCCACGCCCACGAATTCCCCCGCCAACGCGTCGGAAACGGAAACGCAATCATCCGCCAGCGCAAATCCGCCCGTAAATGCGGCGGCGTCTTCTAATACACCCCAACAAAACGCCGATTTTTCAACGGAAAATGCCGCAAAAACCAACGCCTGCGCCGATTTTTTATATCGCCACGAACGCCTGTCGCAAAATATGAAGCATACGAAAAAACGCTCGGATTAACCGAGCGTTTTATGTTTCTTTTTTAGTCTAATACGAAAAGCTGTGGCATTTCTATTACCTTAAATTCCGCGCCGAACAAGTAAAAATACCCGTCGATAAGCACGCCGCGTTGGCTCCACGTCTGTCCCTTCAACCCCGTAACGAATACTTTGTTTAGCTCGCTTCCGTTGAAATGGAGCAGGTGATATTCACTCAATACCGTGCCGTCGTTGCAATCCACAACAACTCCCAACCCGATAAGTCCGTCTTCCCGATTGATATAATACGACTTATACGTTTCGGCAAAAGAAATTCTTCCTTCGGGGGAGTACGTTGCTACGCTCACCACGTCCGTTTCCGTTTTTTTGTAAATTTCAATCTTAAAGGAAAAGTTTTCGTTATAGCCTATCCCCATCAAAAAACCGCCCGGAAGTTGAATTAAAGAAGAAGAATATCCGCCGATTTCTCCCGTATCTACACGCGTAATATTTTTGGGGTCTGAGAGATTGAACGCGTACACGGGGTCTATCAACAGTCTTGTTATCGCCGTACAAACGTAAGCGTTTTCCTTGTCGAAACGAACGGATTGCACGCTTTCGCCGTCAGGCGCAAAGCCGATGTCCGCACCGAGAATTTTCCAGCTGCTCATATCCACACAATAAATCGCCGCATTTATAGTCGGACGGTATATCGTCGTTGCCACGCGCAAAACGCCGTTATATTCGTCCATAGAATACTGATTTTTCACTCTGCCCGCAACCGAAACGCCGCCCACGTATTCAAATCCGTCCGCCCCGTAGGAAAGGCAGGAAATTTCCGTCGTGCGCTCGTAATTCTTTTTCGGGTTGAAATACTCGCGGGAAAGGAACATATGCTCTTGCGATACGTAAAGATTAGAAGAGTACCCATAAAACGCCGTGCAGTCTTCTACTTCGCCCGTCGCTTCGTCCATTTGCATAATGACGCTATGGTAATAAGAGCTGATTATCGAAGGCAAAATCATATTTTCGCCGTCCACGTATTGCAAATTCTCCCACTCCGTTCCATACTGCGGAATATAGCTTTGTAAATCGTCGAAATCGGGAAGATTGTAAATGGAAAATTGATTGACGATAAGCAACTTGTCGTTTACACTGCGCGAAGAAACGTAAGAACCCGAAAGATAATTTCTGCCGATTTCCCGTACCGAAGCAGGGTTAGAAACGTCCAAACGGATAACGTCGGTAAATTGTGCGTTATTTTTATAGAAGCCGTTTGGCAGTCCGTAGCCATAGCTACCGCTAATCACCGTTAGCGTTTTTCCGTCTTCGGAAAGATATATTTCAGGCATACCACTAAAGTTTCTACCAGCCTGCGGGGAAATTACGTATTCTTCGACAAGGGTAGAATTTGCACCTGCAATAGAATACACACGCAAAACAAAATCACGGCTGTTCCGCGTGCCGTTTTGCAATTCATAGCCGTCCCAGCGATGCGAAAGATAGAAAATATGCGAATCCGTTCTTTTAAAAAGGTCGCCTTCTCCAACGCCCGCCACCTGATTGTCGGTGACTTCTACGCTACCGCCCGCATTGTCGCCCGGCGTACCCGTCCCGCTATTTCCCGCGTCATAGTCGGGAGCGTCTTCCGGCACAACAAACTGATCGTCCACAAACGGAAAATTGCTTATACCCGTATCCGCACCGTCTTTTTTGTCCCCTATAAATATAGACTTCAGCTTCGCCGTCCATTTTTCGTAATTGTTTTTATAGACTTTTTTCCCGTTCTTGCTGTTAAAAGACGAGTCCAAGGTTTTGATAACCGAATAATATTCGCTGTTCTTATAGGCGTCGATAGGCTCCACGTTGTTAAAGGGCACAAACAATACGCAACCGAACGCCACCACCGCCGCACAAAGCCCTGCAGCGATTGCGGAAACGGTTACCTTTTTTTGCGTAGTTTTTTGTTTTTTTGCTTTTTGCAGGATATCCTGCGTGCGTTGTTTATAAGTTTTCATAAAAAATCCCTTCCTGTATCAGCAGTTGTTTGAGAGAGAGTTTTGCCCGCGATAAAAGGTTATAGATTTGTTTTTTTGTACGTTTCAAGAGATGGCTTAGCTCGTCAACGCCGTATTCTTCAAAGTATGTAAGATATAAAACTTCCCGATATTGCGGCGGCAGCTTTTGCAACGCTTTATATACTGTACGGCTGTTTTCGCGACGTAGCACGGCGGTTTCCGTTTCCGAGCCGACAAGCACCCGATCCACATCCGACAAAGACACGCGCTTTTTGTGCAGGCGTAAATAGTCCACGCACTTATTCCGCACCATTTTATATAGGTACGCGCGAAGATTATCGGCGTCATTAAAAGGACGGCGTTTGACTATCAGCGCCGCAAACGCGTCTTCCATAACGTCCTCTGCGATGGCAGA
>JAZSGC010000045.1:0-18981 GCA_045532525.1 Candidatus Scatosoma sp. | reverse complement strand
GGCTTTCGCCTTGCATATTTTGTGAATTTTTCTTTGATTTTATACACCGAAATTTCGGGGAAAAGCCACGCGCAAATTAAGAATGGTACGGCGTGAATATTGCAAAAAAGAGTACGCCCTGCGCGGGGGAAGCCGCCCAAGGCGGGTTTTTTTATTTCGTTAAAGCTTTATTCCGAAAAAATCGGGCTTTTGCAATTCGCGGACTAAAAGCTCCGCCGTGAATTTTCTGCGCTCGAAAACCGTCGCCTTTTTCAGCAAATGTTTCAGCTTGAACGCACGGTGTTCCTTTTTATATAAATAGGACAAGGACGGAAAATCGTATCCGCCGTTTACGTATACGACGATATTGATTTCATTCCCGCCCGAAACTTCGCGCCAGTCCCAAAAATCTCTGCCCTTTCTAAAACGGCAAATATACACGCAGCTGCTATCCCCGCCCTTTTCGTAAAAGTACTCGAAGGAAAATCCTTTTTCGAGAATCGGCGCGGTGAGTTTTTTAATTTCTTCCGCGTTAGAAACTTCGTTCATCGCGTAACTGCCCTATCCTTTTACTGTAAAACGGCTTTGATGCGACGAATACCGCTGCCACAGCTTTGTTCCTTTTGAATTTTGAATTTGCCCAGCTTGCCCGTGCTTTCTACGTGCGGTCCGCCGCAAATTTCCTTAGAAAAGTCGCCGATGGTGTAGGTTTTTACCACTTCGCCGTACTTGCTTTCAAACAAGCCCGTGAACCCTTCCGCTTTCGCTTCTTCCAACGAAATTTCTTTCATTACAACGGGGATATCCTTTGCAATGACTTCGTTTACCAAATCTTCCACCGCTTGGATTTGCTCCGCGGTCATCGGCTGGGGTAAATTGAAGTCAAAACGCAATCTTTCTTCGGTGATATTCGAGCCTTTTTGGTTGACGTCGGGCGAGCAAACCTTTTTCAGCGCCGCGTGCAAAAGGTGGGTTGCGGTGTGCAACGCCGTCGTTGCTTCCTTGTGGTCGGCAAGACCGCAAGCAAATTTTTGTTCGCTGCCTGCCTTACTCTTGTTCTGGTGTTCTTCAAACGCCGCTTTGTAGCCGTCTATATCCACCGTGAAGCCGCGTTCCTTTGCCATTTCGTCCGTGATTTCCACAGGGAAACCATAGGTATCGTACAAGTGGAACGCCTGCTTACCGCCGATTACCTTTTCAGGAACGTAGCTGGGATCTTTTTGCGACATAAACGCGTTTTTGCGTTCGATGCCGTTCAAGCACTTTTCAAATTCTTTCAAGCCCTGCTGCAAGGTCTTGTTGAATTTGGTTTCTTCCTTGTTGAGTTCTTCCGCAATCTTTTCGCGGTTGATATGCAGTTCGGGATATACTTCCTTGTAATATTCGATAAACGCTTCGGATATTTTTGCAAGGCTGCCTTCGGGCAGGTCGATTTTTCTTCCGTAACGAACGGCACGGCGAATAATACGACGTAAAATATAGCCTTGGTCGGTGTTGGAAGGCACGATACCCTTTTCGTCGCCGAGCATAAAGGTTGCCGTACGCGTATGGTCAAGCAACACGCGGAAAGACTTGGTCACTTCTTCGCTTTCGCCGTAGGTCTTGCCCGTAAGCGCGGAAATTTTGGCAATGGCATTTTCAAAAATATCCGTTTCGTATACGCTGGACTTGCCGTTCAAAACGCAAAGCGCGCGTTCCAAACCCATCCCCGTATCTACGTTCTTTTGCGAAAGCTCGGTAAAGCTGCCGTCCGCTTGCTTGTTGAAGCGCATAAATACGTCGTTCCAAATTTCCAAGAACGCACCGCAGTTGCAGTCGGGATTACAGGTAGGCGAGCACTTGGGTTTGCGAATAACGAACATTTCGGTGTCCGTGCCGCAAGGCCCCGTCAAGCCCGCAGGCCCCCACCAGTTGTTTTCGCGGGGCATAAAATAGATATTTTCTTTCTTGATGCCCGCCTTTTCCCAAAGCTCCGCCGCTTCGTTGTCGCAAGGCAGCGTTTCGTCGCCGCCGAATACGGTGACCGCGATATTTTCAGACGGAATACCCAAATAGTTTTCGCCCGTCAAAAATTCATAGCTCCAAGGAATCATTTCCGCCTTGAAATAATCGCCGAGCGACCAGTTGCCCAGCATTTCAAAGAAGGTGCAATGTCTTTCGTCGCCAACGTCGTCAATATCCCCCGTACGCACGCACTTTTGCACATCGGTCAAACGCGTGCCCGCAGGGTGCTTTTCGCCCAAAAGATAAGGCACAAGGGGGTGCATACCCGCCGTCGTAAACAAGACGGTAGGGTCGTTTTCGGGGATAAGAGAAGCGGAAGGAATTACCTTGTGACCGCGTTCCTTAAAGAAGTTTAAATACATTTCGCGCAGGGATTGTCCGGTATATGTTTTCATAAATTTATCCTTTACGTTTGATTTTCTTTTTGGTCTGGGGCTATCGCCCACGGAACGGAACTGCTTGCAGTAGGCGAAGTTTTCCGTTACGGAAATGCGCATTTTCGCATTTTACCTTTTACATTATAAATGTAACCCCCCGTGTTTGTCAAGCAAACACGGGGGTGTTGAAAAATTTTACTTTAATTTTAAAAGAACGTAACGCGTATAGGGTTTACATTTTCGTCAGCTCATAGCCCGTTTTGCTGTCTTTCACGGCATAACCCATTTCGGCAAGCTTGGCTCTAAGCTCGTCGCTCTTTGCCCAGTCGCGGTTTTGTCTTGCCGCCCAGCGTTCTTCCGCGACCGCTTTCACGTCGGCGGGAATATCGTTTTTTGCCGCATTTTTGCTTTCGTACCACGCCTTATATTCCTTGGCATTTTTTGTAAACAAGCCAAGCAACGCATACGTTTTACGGAGCTGCACAGCCGCGCTAAGTGCCATAAAAAAGCCGCCCGACTGCTGCTTGTGTCTGCTTTCGTTCAGCCACTTTTTGATATCCTTAAAATAACCGAACAGGTTAGAAAGCGCCAGCGCGGTGTTGAAATCGTCGCTCATACAAGCGTTGAAATCATCTTCGATTTTTTGTACGTATTCCGCGGCGCGAAGCGCGTCCTCCGTCTCAATCGTCAGCTCGTAACCCCTAAATTTTTGCGTAACTTCGTCCACCACCGCAAGCAAGGAATAGAAATCGTAAAGGTGCTTTTCCGCTTCGGGGAATAAATCGTCCGTCACGTTGATGTCGTTGCGGTAGTTGGTTTGGAGCAGCGCAAATTTGATGGCTTCGTCCGAATATTTATCCAAAAGGTCGGCAAGCAAAAGGCTGTTACCTAAGGACTTGCTCATTTTTTGACCGTTTACCTTAATCAAGCCGTTGTGCGTCCAGTAATTGACGAAAGGCTTGCCCGTCAACGCTTCCGTTTGCGCAATTTCGTTTTCGTGGTGGGGGAAAATTAAATCCCTGCCGCCGCCGTGAATGTCGATTTGCTCCCCGAACGCTTCGCGATTCATTGCCGAACATTCAATGTGCCAGCCAGGTCTGCCCTTGCCCCAAGGGGATTCCCAAAAAATTTCGCCCGGTTTCGCGCTTTTCCAAAGCGCAAAGTCGTAGGCGTTTTTCTTTTCGTCGTCGTTATCCACGCGCACGCCGTCAAGCATATCGTCAATGTTGCGATTAGAAAGCTTGCCGTAGGCAGGGAAAGACGCTACGTCAAAATATACGTCGCCGTTTTTGGTGGGGTATGCGTGTCCTTTTTCAATCAGCGCGGAAATAAAACCGATGATATTTTCAATATTTTCCGTCGCTTTTAACCATACGTCGGGGTCGTCCACGTGAAATTTTTCCATCACCGAATTGATATTTTCAATCATCTTTGCCGCGTATTCGTCGGCAGGAATACCCGTTTCGCGTGCTTTTGCGATAATTTTATCGTCCACGTCGGTATAGTTGCGGGCATAGGTAACGTCATAGCCCAGCTTTTTTAAATATTTCCGCATTATATCGTATATGAGCGCTTGATAGCCGTGTCCGATATGCGCTTCGCCCGATACGGTGATGCCGCAAGCGTACATTTTTACCTTGTTGCCGTCAATGGGAACGAATTCTTCCTTTCTTTTGGTCAGCGAATTGTAAATTTTCATAACACTTTCTCCTGTTTTATCCTTTCAACGCATACCTGGTATGCCTATTTTATTCTTTTTCTTGTTCTTGGGGCGCACGGATTTTCACCACGCGCGCAGGTACGCCCACCACGGTTGCATACGGCGGAACTTCCTTTAACACCACCGCGCCCGCGCCGATTTTTGCACCTTTGCCCACAGTAAATCCGCCCAAAACCTTTGCGCCTGCGGAAATGGTTACGTCTTCCATCACCGTGGGATGGCGTTTGCCTCGTTCCTTACCCGTGCCGCCCAAGGTCACGCCCTGATAAATAACCGTGCCTTTATGCACTTCGGCTGTTTCGCCGATGACCACGCCCGCGCCGTGGTCGATAAATACGCCGCCTTCAATTTTTGCGGCGGGGTGAATTTCCACGCCGGTAAAAAAGCGTGCCGCTTGGCTGATACACCGCGCCAACAATTTTAATTTAATCTTGTGGAAAAGGTGGGCTACGCGATACCACGACAACGCGTGTACCCCTGCATAGGTAAGCCAAATTTCAAAGCAGCTTCGCGCGGCAGGGTCGTTGCGCTTTGCCGCCTTAATATCCTCGCGCAAATTTTTAAACCACATACGAAAGCACTCCTTTTGCCGTTGATTTTTTCGCTTTCGTATTCGGCGTATGCACCGCGCAGAGTTGCATTGTAGGGCTTGCGCCCGCCGCTCCGTTTGGATTTAAAAATAAAACGCCCTTATACTATTGTATAAAGGCGCTTGTCGTCGCTGTTCCACTTTACTTCAAAAAACCGCTTAAAAGGAGCGATTTTTCCTTGTTTTGTCCGATAACGGAGACTGCCGCAGAGGGTTGGTCTGTCCTGATAACGCGGAAACGCACTTTCACCGCAAAACCCGTTGCGCTCACAGCCAAGGCGCAGCTCTCTGGGTGGGGTTTGGAAACGGTTACTCTTTTCCCGCTCGGGTATTCTATTGTTTACAGTATAGCACGGCGCATAGAAAAACGCAACCGTTTTTAGCGTTTAAAAAACAAATTCGTCACTTGGTATTCTTCCAAAGCCGCTTGCACCATTTCAGGATTGTAAACCTTGCGGGAAAGAAGATAGCCGATAATTACGTCTTTCACGATGGTATAATCGAAGAAGAAATCGCAAAGGTTGAGCATTGCGTTCGCGTCGTCGTAAGAGGTTTGCCACGTAAGCGCAAGGGTCAAAAGCAGGTTTTTAGAAGGTAAAAACTTGTTTTTACGAATTCCTTTCCAAATTTCAGGGGAAATTTCCACTTGTTTTAACACGTCTTCGTCCGTAACTCCGTATTTTTCCATCAGTTTTTTCAGGTTTTTTGCAAAACCGTATTTGGAAAAGAAGCTTTTTATGCGAGCAAAAAAGGACGGAATACTAAACGAAAACGAAAAGGTTTTATCCACCATTCTCTTTTTCAGCTCTACCAACAACGCGTCCTTGTTTTCCTGCTTGGAAAGGCGCATCGTGTCGGCGGGCAGCGTATAGGAATACGTCCTACCGTCTTCGCGGGTTTCCGTTGCCTGCATCATAGGCATTTTGTAGCCGGGCAATACGCTCAGTTTATCGTAACCTGCGTATTTCTCGCAAAAATATTCGTCTAAATCGATAATAAAATCAAACATAGATATTCTCCGTTTTCTATTATAGCATAGGCGCGCGGAAATTCGCAAGCGAAAATAAGGGGGTGCGGTTGGTTCTTAGGGAATATTTGCAGGATTTTTTGCCAAGAAATACGCAAGGATAATGAAAAAAATTTTCGTGTTTTTTGTGAAAATGTGAACTTTTAACTATAAAGTTAGATAAATTGCCGTTCATTCGCTTGCTTTTTGGCAAAATATATGTTAAATTGTGAATATAGAACATTTACAAAAGGCGGAAAAAAGAAATGAAACGAGATCGCATTTCGGAAATTGCAGAGCTTTTGGATAAACGCGGAAAATTGACGTTGGAACAGCTGGAAGAACACTTCCCCAACGTTTCGCAAATGACCTTGCGCAGGGATTTGTTCCAGCTGGAAGAAGAAGGTAAAATCATTCGCGTGCGCGGCGGCGCGATGTCCGTTCGCGAAGTGCAAAAAACGTCGGGCGAGCCCTACACTAAAAAGACGACGATGCACACCGACGAAAAAATCGTTATTGCGCAAAAGGCGGCAAGCTTAATCGACGAAGGCGCCTCCCTGTTTATCGACGGCGGCTCTACGGCTTTGTATCTTGCCAAGGAAATGCCCGATAAGGTTTGCAACGTGTTCACCAACGGCCTTGCCGTAGCCACCGAGCTTGCCAAAAAGAAAAACGTCGTGGTCAATCTTTTAGGCGGACAACTGATTAAAAACAACCTGTCCACCGCTTCGGCTTTTTCTTCGTTGTATTTTACGGATACAAATTTTGAGCTTGCCATTATCTCCGCGGCGGCGTTTACCCCCGAAAGCGGGTTTGCGTGCAGCTCGCAAATCGAAGCGGAGTTCCTGCGCGTGATTTGTAAGAAGGCAAAATTCTTATATATGATGCTGGATAGCTCTAAAATCGGCAAAATCAAACCCTACACTTTTGCGCGCGCAACGGATATCAACGTGCTGATTACCGACAACGATTTTCCCGACGCGCTCAAAGACGAATTTAAAGCGTTGGATATCGTGGTTATTTAATTTCAACGCGTACCTGGTAGCCTAAAACAAACTTTCACCCCGAAAACAAATTCGTTTTCGGGGTGTTTTTTGTTTTTATGGCGCGGCTTTTTCGCAGAGAGTTTACTTGGCGTAAATGACCGAAATGCCGAATTCCGCTTGCCCCATCCCAACGGGAAAACGGAGCAAGACACAAACAAGACAAGGCGCAGTGAGTACCCCGCAGCGCGCGTACTTGCCGTACGTAAGCAAGGGGCTCGGAGCTGCAACGCCGTATTGTGCCGTGGTTTCTCCGTTTTAAAACGCTGTATTGCGACGCATATGCGTCGTTTTTTTATTCAAGCTCGAAAGCGCCCGTATATAACTGATAATATACACCCCGCTGCTCAATAAGCTGATCGTGCGTGCCACGTTCGATAATTCTTCCGTGGTCTAATACCATAATCGCGTCGGAATTGCGAACGGTGGAAAGCCTATGCGCGATGACGAACACCGTTCTACCGTGCATCAATTTATCCATACCGTCGGTAACCAACGCTTCCGTGCGCGTATCAATGGACGACGTAGCTTCGTCTAAAATCATTACGGGGGGATCAGCAACCGCCGCGCGTGCAATCGACAAAAGCTGTCTTTGCCCCTGCGAAAGGTTTGCGCCGTTGTTTTTGAGCATCGTGTTATAGCCGTCGGGCAAACGGGTAATAAAATCGTCCGCGTTGGCAAGCTTTGCCGCCGCAATACATTCTTCATCCGTGGCGTCTAATCTGCCGTAACGGATATTGTCCATAACCGTACCCGTGAACAGGTTGACGTCCTGCAATACCACGCCAAGCGAACGGCGCAGGTCGTCCTTTTTGATTTTATTTACGTTAATACCGTCGTAACGGATTTTTCCGTCCGCGATATCGTAGAAGCGGTTGATGAGATTAGTAATCGTCGTTTTGCCTGCACCCGTTGCGCCCACAAACGCAATTTTTTGCCCGGGTCTTGCGTATAAGCTGACGTCGGTAAGCACCTGCTTTTCAGGTACGTAGCCAAAGTCCACCATATCCATTACGATGTCCCCTTTCAGCTCGGTATACGTTGTCGTTCCGTCCGCTTTATGGAAATGCTTCCAAGCCCAAAGCCCCGTGCGTTCGGTCGTTTCGATAAGCTCGCCGTTTTCGCCGCGTACTGCATTGACTAGCGTAACGTAACCGTCATCCGTTTCGGGCTGTTCGTCCATTACCGTAAATACGCGGCTTGCGCCTGCAAGCCCCATTGCAACCATTGAAAATTGCTGGGACATTTGGTTTACCGTTTGCGTAAAGCTACGCGAAACGCCAAGGAATGCAACGATAACGTCAATACCGACTACCATTCCTCCCGCTATCCACGCTTCAAAGCCGATGTTCGGCACTTTTTGCACACACAAAATGCCGCCGACAATCGCAATTAAAACGTAGGTAATGTTTCCGATATTGCCAAGGATAGGACCTAAAATATTACCGAAGCCGTGCGCTCTTGCACTATCCTTGAAAAGCTGTTCGTTCAAAATATCAAAGTCCTGCTTCGCCCTTTCTTCGTGCGTAAAGACTTTTACGACCTTTTGCCCTTTCATCATTTCTTCCACGAAGCCTTCTTCGCGGGCAAGCGAGCTTTGTTGCGCCACCATATATTTTGCGCTGTTGCCGCCGATTTTTTTGACGACGAAGGTCATCGCTACCGTACAAATGCCGACGACAAGGAAAAGCCATATGCTATAAGCCAGCATTAAAACGATGGACGTGATGAGCGTAAGCGAGCTGCTAATCAGCGTAGGCAAGCTTTGCCCGATCAGCTGGCGAGTTGCGTCCGTATCGTTGGTGTACGAGCTCATAATATCGCCGTGCGCGTGCGTATCAAAGTATTTAATGGGCAATTTTTGCATTTTTGCAAACAAATCCGTACGCAAATGGTACAGCGTGCCCTGCGTGACCGTTGCGCCTATCCGCGTGTACAAAAAGGTGGAAAGAATGACGAGCGCGTATACCGCAATCATCATTATCACCAAGCCGATAAGCTTGGTTTGCAGCGCCGACGACCAGCCGTAATCCATTGCGGGTTGAATGACTTTACCAACAAGCTCTTTCATATAAACGGTGGAAACCAAGCTGCCCACCGAGCTGAATGCCAAGAACAGAAGCGCGATAATCGTGCGGAATTTATAATATTTGAAAACGGTTTTTACAAGCCGACCGAGCGTGCCTTTTTTAATTGCGCCCTTGGGCACGGGCATTCCCCTGCCGCGCATAGGACCTTTGGGCATTACGGGGGCTTTGGTTTTTACTTGCGCTTGTGCCATTATGCGTCACCCCCTTCTTTTTCGTCGGTGGATTTGCTCTTGGTTTGCGCTTCGTAAATTTCACGATAAATCGCGCTGGTTTTCATCAGCGTTTCGTGGTTGCCGTTCGCAATGATTTTACCGCCGTCTAATACGAGAATTTTATCCGCGTGTTCCACGGAAGAAACGCGCTGTGCAATAATAATTTTGGTGGTGTTGGGAATTTCTTCCGCAAAGGCGTGGCGAATAAGCGCGTCCGTTTTGGTATCGACCGCCGACGTGCTATCGTCCAAAATCAAAATTTTAGGCTTGCGGAGCAAGGCTCTTGCAATGCAGAGACGTTGCTTTTGCCCGCCTGAAACGTTGGTGCCGCCCTGTTCGATATACGTATCGTAGCCGTCGGGGAAGGCACGGATAAATTCGTCCGCTTGCGCCAGCCTACAAACACGTTCCAGCTCTTCGTCCGTAGCGTTTTCGTTGCCCCAGCGCAGGGTTTCTTTAATCGTACCCGAGAAAAGAACGTTCTTTTGCAATACGACCGCCACTTCTTGGCGCAACACGTCTAAATCGTAATTTTTCACGTTTTCGCCGCCGACAAACACTTCGCCGTCCGTCGTATCATACAGGCGGGGAATAAGCTGAATGAGCGTGGTTTTGGACGAGCCCGTGCCGCCCAAAATCCCCACGGTTTCCCCCGATTTTATTTCTAAATCTATATCCGAAAGGGCATATTTATTTGCCGAAGCCGCGTACTTAAAGTTTACGTCTTTAAAGCGAATAGAACCGTCCTTTACTTCCTTTAAGCCGTTGTCAGGGCTGGTAAGGTCGGATTCCGTGGTCAGTACTTCGCTGATACGGCGTGCCGATTCCAAGGACATAGAAAGCATTACGAAAATCATCGAGAACATCATCAAGCAGGACAGCATTTGTATACCGTAAGAAATCAGGGTGGAAAGCTGCCCGACGCCGAATGCGTCCGTAGTAAACGAGCCGATTTTATAGCCGTCGAACGCCGCCCAGAAATCCGCGTCGATGATGGCGTATGCCGAAAGCACGGAAATGATAACCGCCGCAACGTTAATGGCAAAGGTCATAATAGGACTGTTGAGCGCGATGATTTTTTCCGCCTTAGTAAAGTCGTCGCGTACTTCCCCCGCCGCCTTTTCAAATTTGTCCTTTTCATATTCTTCACGCACGAAGGATTTTACAACGCGGATCCCGCCCACGTTTTCCTGTACGGAGTTATTCAACGCGTCGTACTTTTTAAAGATACGGCGGAAGAAAGGCATTGCCACGCGCATAATTAAAATCAGCGCGGCAGCCAAGAAAGGTATAACTGCGACAAAAATCCAAGCGAGCTTGGGGTTGGTAAGAAAGCTCATAATAATCGCAAACGCAAACTGCAACGGCACGCGAATGGCGATACGCAGGCACATTTGGTAGGACTGCTGCACGTTGGTAACGTCCGTCGTCAAACGGGTAACGAGCGACGACGTGGAAAATTTGTCTACGTTAGCAAAAGAGAATTTTTGCACCCTATAAAATAGGTCGTGACGGAGATTTTTTGCAAAGCCGCAGCTTGCCTTCGCGGCAAATCTACCCGCCAGCACGCCGCTGAGCAGCGAGCAAATTGCCAGCACCAACAGGATACCGCCGTACATAAAAATAGATTGCATCAGCTTGGTTTCTTCCGTTTGTATGGTGGTGATGAGCCTACCTGCAAACCAAGGAATTAAGCACTCGCAAAACGCTTCCACCGCCATAAAAATAGGCGTGATAACGGACGGCTTTTTATATTCCCGTACGCTGCCGAGCAGGGGTTTGATAATATTTTGTTTTTTTTGTTTAGTTTTCGTGGACATACATACTGCCTTTTAAAATAATATGTTATTATTTTATGCTTACACAATGCGAAAGTCAAGGATTTGCCCTACGACTTTTTATATTTTCACGCATTTTTCAAAAAATGAGATTTTCGCAGACACGTATTTTATTCGCTTGCGAAAACAGGTTAAAGCCTGCGCTCTTTCTTACAGGTCATATACAACACCTGATAGCGCTTGGTGAGCTCTTTTACCAGCTTTTTGGCTTTGTCCGTTTTTTCATCGTCAAGATTGACGAACGGGTCGTCCAAAATCAGCACGGGCTTTTCCTTGTTGAAAATGGCGTCGACAAGGGCGATACGGATACAAAAGCCCAGCAGCTCGCGCATACCCGCGCTGTAATACCCGATTTCGCGAAGCTTGCCCTTTTCTTCGCGGAGCGGCGCGCCGTCCGCCGTAAAGCGTACGTTTGCACCGTCGTCCTGCATTGCGCTAAGATAATATTTACAACCCTTTTCTACGGGGATAAGGTAGCGGGTAGCGACGTTATCGCGGGCGCGGAGTAAAAGCTCTTTCGCCCGTAAAATGGCGCGGTGACGTTTTTCCAAACGCTCTTTTTCCGCCGTAAGCGCTTCTTCTTCGGCAAGCAGCGCGCTTTTGTCCGCTCTACTTTCTAAATCTTCCGCTTCGGAAAGGGCGCGAGCGCGACGGGATAAAACCTCTTCCTTTTGGCTTGTTAACGCGTCCTTTTGGGCGCGTAATTCGCCGATGCTTGCGTACCTGGGTGGTTCGTTAGGCGTAGGCGCTTGCACGTCCTGTTCCAGCTCTCCAAGGCGTTTTTGGTATTCCGCGGCTTGCTCGCTAAGCTGCTTATGCGCAGCCACTCGATTGTGTAAAAGGGAAACCGCGGCACGGTAATCGTACGTTTCTTCAAAACGGAAATTGCGCAAAAAATTGCAAACGCCCTGTTCGCGCGCCGACCATTCTTCTTGTAGCTTGTTCCGTTCTTCCACCAAGGCTTGGTAGCGCGTTTCCAAATCCTGCGGGTAGGCGGAAAGCTTGGCTTGCACTCCTTTGTATTCCGCTTGCGCTGCAAGACGGTGCTGGGCAATCGCTTCGTCGCGTTTGTCTTGTTTTTTCCGTTCTTCCTTTTTCGCTTTTTCCCGCCTAGGCAAAAGCAATAAAAATACGACGAGCATTGTCAGTACGCCTATGCCCACCATTGCCAGCCCGACCTCTAACAGAGAATCGACAAGCACCGCGCCAACGACGGCAAGAATCAGTCCGCCAAACGCCGCAAGCACGGAAGCCTTGTTCATTTTCGGCACGATTTTTTTGCCGCGCTTCTTTTCTTCCTTTTCGCTTTCGCCTAAAATCTCGTCGTACGAAGCAATCGTTTGTCCGATATGCTCCGCTTGCGATAAAAGCGCCGTTTTTTCCTGGTATTGCATTTCCATACCATTCAACGCTTCCTGCGTTTGCGTCAAACGATTTTTTACGTCGTATAGCTGCGCAACCCCCTGCGAGAT
Organism: Candidatus Scatosoma sp.; assembly: GCA_045532525.1. GTDB lineage: Bacteria > Bacillota > Clostridia > Christensenellales > Borkfalkiaceae > Scatosoma. The sequence goes on along the minus strand of JAZSGC010000045.1, from coordinate 6,651 downwards.
ACCGTCAAGGTTTACGGTTGCAGGGTCTATGCCGTTGAAAAATACGTCCAAGCCTTGGCGTTGGGCTTGCATTGCGCCCAGCTGCTCCTGCACTTCGGCATACGTTTGCCGTTTTATGGCAAGCTCGCTTTGCCTTGAAGCATATTCCAAATCTTTTTCCGCTTTACGGATTTGTTCGTGATAGAAAGCAACGTCGTTATCCACTCCCGAAAGTCCGTCGCGGATCCGCGCCGCTTCCGCCGCGCAATTCTCACATTCGGCTTTCTTGGCGGAAATGTACGCCAGCTTTTCGTCAATTTCGTCCAGCTTGCCTTTGGCAGGACGGCGTTTTGCACGCAACGCCCTGTCCGCGGCGTCCAGCTTTTCCAACGCCCTTTCCGCGCCGTTTTCCCCAACGCCGCCCGTGTTCAAAAGCGCAAGCAATCGGGTTTTTAAGTCGCCTTGCAGGCTTTCCGTTTCTATCTCGCCCTGCGGAATATACACGCTGCGGCGATAGCTATCCGAATCCATACCGAACAGCATTATACCAAGGCGTTCGGCTCTGTCGCCGAAATCGTAGCAGGGCGTGTTGTTGCCGTCGAATACGCGCGCGCTGTCCTGTGCAGGCGTTTTGCCAAAGGTGCGTTCCACGCGGAAGCGCCTGCCGCCGTAATCAAAGGTAAGCGAACCGCCGTAGGTTGCGCTGTTCCACGGCTCGTAGCGGACGCGGTCATTGGAGCGGACGGATTTTGTCCTGCCCCCGTCCAAGCCGTAGAGCATACAGCGAATAAAGTCGGCAAGGGTGGTTTTGCCCCAGCCGTTGTTTTCTTTGATGACCAGCAGGTCGGAATGGAAATCGAAAGACGCGTTGACAAACTTGCCAAAGCCCGCGATATAACAGGAAATCAGCTTCATAAGTCGATATCCTCCCCCGCCAACGCCTTTAAGCCGACGTCTAAAATTTCCGCGCGTTCGTCGTCGCTCAACGCGCACCTGCCTACTTCCCTTACGAATTCTCCGCGTTCTGAAAGGTCGTTTTGATAAGCGGAATAATCCACAAACACCTGCGATTCGTCCGTGACCTTTGCGTGGAAATACGCCGAACACAGCCTTGCCGTAAGTAAGGAAATATCCTTGCGCAAGCCCGCTTTATGCCTGCCGCGTAAAATGAGTTTAAGCATATCGTCCGCGCGGACGTCACACACCGCGTTTTGGACGGTGCGTTCGATTTCGTAATAATCCGAACAAGCGGAAATATCCACGGTGCGTTCGCAAACTTCCCGTTTTGCAAAGGAAAGGAAATGCTCGGAGCGGATTTGTCCGTTTTCTATCTCCAAAAGGAAACAGCCGCGCTTGCCGCACTCGTCGTACCCCCTGCCCTCGGGGCAGCCGCAATAACGGTATTTGCCGCGGCTATCCAGCCGTTCCGCTTGCAGCATCGGTTGGTGGATATGCCCCAAAGCGAGATAGTCCACTCCCTTATTTTGGAGCTGCGCCAACGAAACGCTGTCCGCCGTTTTGCTTTCGCCGCGCGTAAGCTCGCCGTGGAGCAGCAGGATATTAAACCGTTCATAGCGCAAGTGCAGGGCTTGGTAGTTTTCCGCCGTTAAATTTTTGCCGTCTATCCCCGTTATACTAATATTTTCGGGCAGGTCGTAGCTTTGCCAAGTGCGGTTTTGCGAAAAGGTATACAGGTTGGCGGGCAGGTCGTCGGAAATGTCCATACCGCCGTCGTGGTTGCCCGAAGCGTAGAAAAAGCAAACGGGCGCGGCGGCGTCTATCGTGGCAAACACTTCGCTTCTAAGCCTGCGGCTCGCCTTGTTTTCGTCGAATAAATCTCCTGCGATCAGCACGGCGGCAACCCCGTTTTCGCGCGCGAAAGCGCAAAGCTTACGGAAGCCGTCTAAAAGCTCCGCACGGCGAAGCTCGGCTTTCTCCGCAGGTAAACCGCGCAGAGCCGACCCTAAATGTACATCGCCCGTATGTATAATTTTCACGCTTTGCGTTCTCCTTTTTGCTTTTTTTGCGCCAAACGGCAAAAGGTGCGTTTGGCTTTTTCCGCCGTCTTATTTTTTATTATAGCATAATAAAAAAAACTTGTAAACCAAAAATAAAAATTCCGCCCGTATTTCTCGGACGAAATTTTCGTTTTATGCCGCTTTTTTTGCGGTCCTTTTCAACTTTTTGCCATTTTTTGGTTGGCGGAGCGTGCTCCCGCGCTTACAGCAGGGTTTCAAATACCCGAAAAATAGAATCTATCAACCGACCGAATACGTTGCGTTTGGTGTTTTCGGAGGTGCAAAGCTTGGATACGGCAAAGGTTTCTTCACAATCACGTTTCAAATCGTCCACCGCAGTACAGCCTGAAAAGTAAACGGCGTTTTCAAAATGCAAATATAGGCTGCGGTAATCAAGATTGATTGTACCGACCACGGCGGTTTCCCCGTCGCACAGCATACTCTTTGCGTGGATAAAACCGGGGGTATACTCGTAAATTTTCACTCCGGCTTTCAATAAAATGCCGTAATTGGCGCGCGTTAGACGAAACACGAGCTTTTTATCGGGTACGGCGGGCGTGACGACGCGCACGTCTACGCCGCGGAGTGCAGCTTGGCATAACGCCGCGCGCATCAGGTCGTCTAATATGAGATAGGGGGTAAAAATATACAAGGATTTCTTCGCCCGATGAATGGCGTCTAAATAGACAATCTCCCCCACGCTAACGCCGTCAAAGGGGGAATCGTCGTATGGTTGAACGCATACCTGCCCCCCACATTTTGTATTTTCCACACTAGAAAGATAGTCTTTAATATCTTCTTTGTCTTTATAAAAGGCGTTCCATAAATAAAAGAACATTTTGATAAAAGATTCCACTCCGCCGCCGGTGATTTTTACGACGGAATCCTTCCAGTAGCCAAAGCGGCTTTTTTCGTTGATATACTCGTCCGCAAGGTTGATTCCGCCCGTGAACGCCGTTTTACCGTCGATTATCAGTATTTTTCGGTGGTCGCGGTTATTCATACGCACCGCAAAAACGGGCAAAACTTGGTTAAAGGACATACAGCGGATATTTTCGTGCAGGCTTTCCAAATACCGTTCGTACTTGGGTGGCAGGCTCATAATACACCCAAAATCGTCGTAAATAATACGAATTTTTACCCCTTGCTCCGCTTTTTTAAGTAAAATTTTTAAAATTTCACTCCACATTTTGCCGTGCTTGATGATGAAATACTCTAATAGAATATACCTTTCCGCGCTTTCCAACGCTGCAAGCATTTCAGGAAACGCCGATTCGCCGCTGTTGTAATAAACGACGTTTCCGTTATGGAAAACGGGATATTCCGCATATTTGGCAAGAAAGTACCCCGCGCCGTCTTCTCGCGTTTGCGGCAAGGCAGGCGGTTGCGTTCCGTTTTCGATAAGCGCGGCGCGAATTTCCGCCTTTGCCCGCTCCACTTTTTTGCGCATTTTTTTGGTGGGGCGCGCTTCGCCGTACAGCAAATAAAAGGGAACGCCGAACACGGGCGCTATCAATAAAAGGAGTATCCAGTTGAGCTTGACGGACGGGCGGTCGTTTTTGTTGATGAGATACAAAACGCTGATCAGGGCAAGCGCGCTGATGGCAATTTGCACGATAGACCCAACGCGGGTATTGTATAGAAACAGCACCCAAGTCCCCGCGTATACCGCACATTGCACAAGCACCAAAAGCAAAAACAAAATAAAGCGATTATACAAAAGCGCCTTATAGCTTCTATCGTTGGCAATCGTCCGTTCTATTTTACGTATTTTTCGTTTGCTGAGTTTTTTCATTGCGCTCCGTTTCCGTATATTATAATATACTATATAGTATGCGCGCGCGAACGCGCTTTCTTGTAAAAAAAGCAGTTTGTTTGACGAAAAACCGCCTTTACACCCCACTTTTTGATTGTAGCAAACGTTTGTTAAAAATTTAATAAGGATAGGTTAAAGTTTTATGAATATTCCGTGTTTTTCCGTGAAAAATAAAAAATCTTCTCCGTGAAAAATTTTTTTAATTTTTTTTGAAAAATCTATTGACAAATATGTTTTTTTATATTATACTATATTTAGTTAATAAAACTAAGTCCTAATAAGGAAAAAGAAAAAACAATAAGGAAAGGTAAAAAGTTATGAAATTTGAATGCAAAATTTGCAAACACGTTGTAGAAGCAGACAAAGCACCCGAGGTTTGCCCCGTATGTCATCAAGCAGGTCAGTTCGTTGCGACCCCCGTTTTGAAGGGCTCGAAGACGGAAGCGAACTTGCAAACGGCTTTCGCAGGCGAATCGCAGGCAAGAAATAAGTACACCTATTATGCAAGCAAGGCGAAGAAAGAAGGCTTCGTACAAATTGCTGCGTTGTTTGAAGAAACGGCGAAAAACGAACAAGAACACGCAAAAATTTGGTTTAAGCTGCTCCACGGCGGCGCAGTTCCTTCCACGGAAGAAAATCTGTTAGACGCTGCGCTTGGCGAAAACTATGAATGGACGGATATGTACGCAGGCTTTGCAAAAGTTGCGCGCGAAGAAGGCTTCGATGATATCGCTGCGTTGTTTGAAGGCGTTGCGGCTATCGAAAAGGAACACGAAGACAGATATAGAAAGTTGCTTGCAAACGTAAAAGGCAAGCTGGTGTTCTCGAAGGAAGGCGACGCGGTATGGCAATGCTCCAACTGCGGTCATATCGTGGTTGGCAAGGACGCACCCGAAATTTGCCCTATCTGTGCGCATCCCCAAGCTTACTTCCAAGTAAGAGCGGAAAACTATTAATTTGACCATCCCTAAAAACCTTTAATCCTTTATTGAAAAGCTCGACGGCAGGATTGCGCGGGGGCCGTCTATTTTTTTTATTTTTTAATAGAACACCCCGCGGCCATTCTCCCGTTTTCCCTTTCTATTTGCTTAATTTTTAGTTAGGCTTGATGGATTATAAATTCTTTTCGATGAACGCCGTCAAAACCGCTTCGGGCGCAAAGCCTAAGTGATTGTCCGCAGGCGCACCGTTTTTGAACGCGATAACGTTGGGAATGGACGAAATGCCGTACTTTCTCACCGCCGCTTCGCAGCCGTCGCCGTCTACGTCAAGCTTTGCAAACACCGCTTTGCCTTCGTACTTTTCGGAAAGCTCTTCAAAGATAGGGCCAAGCATTCTGCAAGGGCCGCACCACGTTGCCCAAAAATCGCAAAATACGGGCGTTTCGCTGCTGGAAATAAGTTCTTCTAATTGTTCTGCGTTTACGTGTTTAATCATAATTATTTTCTCCTTACGGTTGGTTTTATTTTGTATTATTTTTCCGCAAAATATGCAATCGCGTTTGCAAAAGCAACGTTTTGGCTTGTGCCGTCGGACATATTTTTCACTTGCATTACCCCTTCGGCAAGCTCGTTCCCGCCGATGACGGCTACGTATTTTGCACCCAGCTTGTCCGCATATTTAAACTGCGCCTTGACCGAGCGTTCCATATGGTCGATTTCCACAAGCACACCCTTTTTACGGAGCGCAATCGCCAGCTCAAACGCCTTTTTACGGCATTCCGCGTCCATTCCCGCGATGTATACGGTGGGTTTTTGGGGTTCGGGAATCACAACGCCGCTTTGTTCCATTACCATCAGCAGTCTTTCCATACCTGCGGCAAAGCCTACCGCGGGCATCGGATTGCCGCCAAGCTCCGCAATCAAGCCGTCGTATCTACCGCCGGCGCAAACCGTGCCCTGCGCACCGATGGACGTGGAAACAAACTCGAACACGCTACGCGTGTAATAGTCCAAACCGCGCACAATACGGGGGTCGATTTCGTAAGCCACCCCTGCAAGGGTAAGGCAAGCTTTGAATTCTTCAAAGTGCGCCTTGCATTCGTCGCATAAATAGTCCAAAATGGACGGCGCGTCCGCATTGATTTTTTTGCAGCTTTCTTCCTTGCAATCCAAAAGGCGGAGCGGATTTTTTTCGTAACGGGTCTTACAATCGTAGCAAAGCTCGTCAAGCCGCGCCGCAAAATATTCTTTTAAGGCTTTGTTATACGTCGCGCGGCAAGTAGGGCAGCCGATGGAGTTGACGTAAAGCTTCACGTTCAAACCAAGCTTTTTAAGCAACGTATCCGCCATTAACACCGCTTCGGCGTCCGTTTGCGCGCCTTTCGCCCCGAAAATTTCCACACCGAACTGGTGAAATTCGCGAAGTCTGCCTGCTTGCGGACGTTCGTAACGGAACGCGGGGGTGATATAATACATTTTTGCGGGTAAAACGCCGTTTGCCAGTCCGTTTTCGATAAACGCGCGCACCACGCCCGCCGTGCCTTCGGGTTTGAGCGTGATAGACCTATCCCCTTTGTCGCGGAAGGTATACATTTCTTTGGTGACAATGTCGGTGGTATCGCCTACGCCGCGCTGAAAAAGCTCCGTACTTTCAAAGGTGGGCGTGCGGATTTCTTTCAACTGGAACAGGCTTGCGATTTCTCGCGCCGTGCTTTCTAAAAATTGCCACTTGTAGCTGTCTTGGGGCAGAACGTCTTTCGTGCCCTTGGGTATGTTAATCATAATAAATTTCCTTTATATGTGATGTAAAAAAGGTTGCAGTAGGGATTTCTATGTCTTATCCGAACAGGGAAAACGGCGGAGATGCGAGCAAGACAAGGAAAGCGCGGCTTTTCCG
>JAZSGC010000035.1:0-17515 GCA_045532525.1 Candidatus Scatosoma sp. | reverse complement strand
TCGTTTCGGGATTCTTAGAAACAAAGTCTTCGCTTGCATAGATATCTTCGGGACGTACGCCGAGTGTCAATGTCTTACCGGTATCCAAATATTCATTGATGTTCGTGAATCTTGCAACAATTGCTTCGGGCAACAAAATTTTGTTGTTGCCGATGATGTTTACGTATACCTTGCCGTTTTCTTTGGTCAACGTGGAATCCTTGAAGAAGTTCATCTGAGGGGTACCGATGAAGCTTGCAACGAAAAGGTTTACGGGATAGTCGTAAAGGTTCTGAGGGGTATCAACCTGCTGCATGAAGCCGTCCTTCATAACAACGATTCTCGTACCCATGGTCATAGCTTCTACTTGGTCGTGGGTAACGTAGATGAACGTCGTAGCAAGACGAGCGTGAAGCTTGGAAATTTCCGTTCTCATCGAAGCACGGAGCTTTGCGTCGAGGTTGGACAAAGGTTCGTCGAGAAGGAATACCTTGGGTTCACGAACGATGGTACGACCAAGCGCAACACGTTGTCTTTGACCGCCGGACAAAGCCTTGGGTTTTCTGGAAAGATAATCGGTGATACCGAGAATTTCCGCCGCCGCTTTTACCTTTTTGTCGATGATTTCCTTGGGTACTTTACGAAGCTTCAAACCGAACGCCATATTGTCGTAAACGGACATATGGGGATACAATGCGTAGTTCTGGAATACCATCGCGATATCTCTGTCTTTAGGAACTACGTCGTTTACAAGCTTACCGTCGATATACAGTTCGCCCGAAGAAATTTCTTCCAAGCCTGCAATCATACGAAGGGTGGTAGATTTACCGCAACCGGAAGGACCTACCAAAACGATGAATTCCTTATCTCTAATATCGAGACAAAAATCGAATACTGCTTGTACACCCGAGGGATATACTTTGTTAATGCCTTTCAGCAAAAGTCCTGACATAATCTTTTTCCTCCTAATGGACTAACCATAATTTTCACTACTACCATTTTACTATATTTGTAAAAAAATTACAATGGGCAAAATAAACAAATTTCCTAACCGCTATTGTATATTTTGCACATATTTTGACGCGCGCACACGCTTACGCGAGATTACGGCAGCGTTTTTCCCGTGGATAAATACAGCGAATACCATTCTTCGTGGGTAAGCGTAATATCCCCCGCCGCGCAAATCTCTTTCATTCGTTCGGGAGAAGTCGTCCCCGTTACCGCCTGCGCAAACGCAGGGTGGCGTAAAATCCACGCAAACGCGATTGCGGACGGCGCTACGCCGTATTTTTCCGCCAGCTTGTTCAGCGCTACATTCAGCTCGGGGAATTTTTCATTCCCGATAAACACGCCTTGGAAAAAGCCGTATTGCAACGGCGACCAAGCCTGCAAAGGCACGCCGATAGCACGCGCATATTCCATCGCGTCGCCTGCGCGCGTCACCGACTCGTCCTTGTACATATTCACGTTAAATCCTGCGTCCACGGGCGCGGTATGCCCAAGGGAAAATTGCAGCTGGTTGGCAATCATTTCAATGCCGCTCGCCTTAAAAAGGCGCATTTGCGAAGCGGAAAAGTTGCTTACGCCAAACGCGCGGACCTTGCCTTGCGCGCGAAGCCGACCGAACGCTTCCACCACCTCGTCCGTTTCCACCAGCGTATCGGGACGGTGCAGCAGCAAAACGTCGATATATTCGGTGTTCAAACGTTTCAAACTGCTTTCTACGCTCGATAAAATATAGTCCTTGCTAAAATCAAAGCGGACAATTTTACCTTCGCCGTCCTTACGAATGCCGCATTTAGTCTGTAAAATAAAATCCTTGCGCGGAATTTCCAAATCGCGCATCGCTACGCCGAAAATCTTCTCGCTGTCCCCGCCGGCATAGACGTCGGCAAGGTCGAACATATTCACCCCCGAGCTCATCGCCGCAACGATGGCCTTTTCGGTGTGTTCTAAGCTTTTGTCCGCAATACGCATACAGCCCATCACGATGGACGAAGCGCGAATCCCGCCAAGATTGCAATATTTCATTCTTCTTTCTCCTTAAACGGAGCGTAATATTCCGCCCCCGTTTGTATTTCGATTTTGCCTTGCATATAGTCGACAAGCCCGCCGACGAACTTTTCGGCTTCCGCCTTTTTCACCGCGATTTTAAAGGTGACTTTTTCCCCGTAATCGGTAGAAAGTAGGCTGCAAGAATGTGTGGTAAGATACTTTTGCAGGCTGTCGACGCCCGAATATTCCACGGTGAACACCCGTTCTTGGCACATTTCCAACACCCGAATGTCCGCGCCGTCCAAATTTTCCGCCGCCGAAGAAGAATACGCGCGCACAAGTCCGCCTGCGCCCAGTTTTATCCCCCCGAAATAGCGCACAACCGCCACCGCCGTTTCAAAAAGCTTTTTGTTTTTCAGTACTTCCAAAATGGGAATCCCCGCCGTGCCCTGCGGCTCGCCGTCGTCGGAAAAGCGTTGCAAATTTCCAAGCTTATCCGCCACGAACGCAAAACAAACGTGGGTGGCAAGCGAATGCTCCGCACGCACCTTTGCAATAAACTCGCGCGCCTGTTCTTCGCTTTCCACGTGCGCGGAATAGGTTAAAAACCGCGAACGCTCTATGATTTTTTCGCTTTCGTGACAGCCGAACACCGTCCGCACCGATTTCTCCATTTTTGCTCCGTTTCCTACTGAAAAAGGACGGCATAAACCCGTCCTTTCGCTTATTTTACTACGATTTTTAAGTGTACCTTTTTGCCTTTATGCAAAACGAATTCCGCGGCGGGCACGGGCATATTCGCGTCCGTCACTTTATTTTCGTCCACCGAAACGCCGCCTTGCTCGATCAGTCGGCGCGCTTCGCCCTTAGACTTCGCAACGCCTGCCGCCACCATCGCGTCCACTACCGTTGCAACGCCCGTTACTTCCTTAGTCAAAAGCTCCGCGTCTGCACCGCCGAACGCCGCTTTCGCTTGGCTTTGCGCCAAATTCGCCTTTTCTTCGCCGTGTACTTCCTTGGTAAGCTCGTATGCCAACACTTCTTTCGCACGGTTGATGCGTTCATCCTTGTGTGCGCAAAGCTCGGTGATTTGTTCAAGGGGCAGGAAGGTGAGCAGCTTCATACACTTTTCCACGTCTTCATCGGCGATGTTGCGCCAGTATTGATAGAATTCGTAAGGCGTGGTTTTGTTTTCGTCCAGCCACACCGCGCCCTTTGCCGTCTTACCCATTTTCTTGCCGTCCGAAGTGGTGAGCAAGGTAAACGTCATTGCGTACGCAGGTTTTTGTTCTTTCACGCGGATTAAATTTGCACCCGCCAAAATGTTGCTCCATTGATCGTCGCCGCCAAGCTCTAACTGGCAACCGTACTTTCTGTACAACACCAAGAAGTCGTAACCCTGCATCAACATATAGTTGAATTCCAAGAAAGACAAACCGCGTTCCAAGCGCTGCTTGAAGCATTCCGCTCTCAACATCGTGTTGACGGAGAAGTGCGCGCCGATTTCACGCAGGAAATCAATGTAGTTCAAATCCAAAAGCCAGTCGCCGTTGTCCACGACGATCGCCGCGTTTTCCCCTTCAAAGTCGATAAAGCGGGACATTTGTTTTTTAAAGCATTCCACGTTGTGACGAATGGTTTCCTTGGTCATCATCGAACGCATATCCGTTCTGCCCGAAGGGTCGCCGACCATCGCCGTACCGCCGCCGATGAGAATGATGGGCTTGTGCCCTGCCTGCTGCATATGATGCATTGCGATAAGCTGCATAAAATGTCCTACGTGCAGCGAGTCCGCCGTGGGGTCGAAACCGATATAAAAAGGCACGCTTTCCTTGCCGAGCTTTTCATACAATTCTTCTTCGTAAACCGTTTGCTTGACGAAGCCGCGGGCGCGGAGCGTATCCATTACGTTTGCCATAACTAAGTTCTCCTTTTTGTGTTATTGCGTAAAATCATCTTTTATTGTTCAATTTTACACGTTTTTCCCACGCTTGTCAAGCGTTTAAAGCCTATAATAAGGTCTTGCGCGCGAGAATGTTGCCGAAAAACTTGACAAACGCCCGCCGTTTATGATAGAGTGTTGCTATGAAACTATCCATTTTATTAGACATCTTTTTTCAGCTTTTAAGGGAACGGAAAATCACGGCGACCGAGCTTGCGGAAAAATACGGCTTTTCCGCGCGTACCGCCTATCGCTACGTGGATATTTTGGCAAAAACGCTCCCCTTGCGCATCAAACGCGGCAGAAACGGCGGCGCGTATCTTTCCGACTGCTATAAACTCCCCGCCGAATTTTTGACCGCGGAAGAATATGAAGCGGCGATAGACGCGCTGACGGAAGCCTACGCCAAAACCGCCGAAGAACGCTTTTTAAATGCGCGGCGGAAGCTTTCCGCGCAGGACAAATCCGATAAGCGCAGGGCAATTTTTTCGGGCGACGTGGGCGACGTGTTTATTTGCGACGGAGAAAACAGCGCGCTTTCCAACACTTTACTCACCTTGCAAGAGTGTATGCAAGAGCGCACCGTCGTGAATATCCGCATTACGGAAAACGGAAAAGCTACCGAACACCGCGCCGAACCGCACGCCCTGATTTTTGACGGAAAGGCTTGGCGCTTGTATGCGTTTTTCCACACCGACCGCAGCTTTCGTTTGGCGTTCATCTCGGACACGGTAGGGGTATTTCGCACGGAAAGCAATTTCCGCAGGCGTTCGTTTAAAAAAGCCGACGTACTGAAATTGCTATAAATTTTGCAAAGAAAATTGTCGAATTTGTATCATAAAAAAGAGCGAAAGGACGGAAACGTCCTTTTTCTTTTTCGTTCCGCCACGCAAAAGCAAAGAAAGTTAAAGGAATATCTGCGCCCCGCCCCGTCTATAATAATAGTGAATAAAATCGGGATGGTATCGGTTATGAAAAAAATCTTGTTTACGGGCGGCGGCAGCGCGGGGCACGTCGTGCCCAACGTCGCGCTGATAGAAGAGCTTCTTTCCGAAGGCAACGTAGACGTATGCTATATGGGTACGGACGGCATTGAGAAAGGGATTGTGGCGGAATGGAAAATTCCCTACTACACCATTTCTTGCCCCAAGCTTATCCGCGGCGGCGGATTTGCGGGTTTTAAGCAAAACGCGCGTATTCCCGTAGAATTTCACCGCGCGGTGAAAGCCGCCGAGGACGGCTTGAAGCAGTTTCAGCCCGACGTCGTTTTTTCCAAGGGCGGCTACGTGAGCCTGCCCGTTATTTTCGCCGCAAGAAAGCTGAAAATTCCTTGTTACGCGCACGAAAGCGATTTTTCCGCAGGGCTTGCCAACCGCCTTGCGGCACGGAAATGCGAATGCGTGTTCACGTCCTTCCCCGAAACGGCGTCCACTCTCCCCCACGGCAAATATAGCGGCGCGCCCCTGCGCCGTTCCTTGTTCACAGCCACCCGCGCCGAAGCAAGACGCAAGCTGGACGTTCCGTTTAATAGCAAGGTCGTGCTCATTTTTGGGGGCGGCAGCGGCAGCGCGGTCATTAACGAGGCGGTGCGCAAGCACTTAAAATTGCTGACGGAAAGGTATTATATCCTGCACGTTTGCGGCAAGGGCAATACGGTAAAAACTAACCTGCCAAACTACGCGCAATTTGAATTCGTCGCGGATATGGGTAGCCTGTATGCCAGCGCGGATTTGATTATTTCCCGTTCGGGCGCGGGCACGGTGTTTGAAATTTTGGCAATGAAAAAGCCCGCGCTTTTTATTCCGCTGGAAGGGCAAACGCGGGGGGATCAATGGGAGAATGCGGAATATTTTCGGCGTAAGGGCTTATGCCGCATTTTACCGCAAAAGGAGCTAAACCGTCTACCCGATGAAATAGAAAAAGCGTTTGCAGATGAAGCCTTAAAGGAAAAGCTGCGCGAAAGCAATTTTGCCCGCGGCAACGAGAATATTTTGCGCGAGCTGCGCGCCGCGTTGAAAATGCGGAAAGCACCGCAAAAAACGGACAACGCCGCACCGCAAAAGCTGTCGCCGACAAGCGAAATCCGCACGCCGAAAAACCCCCAAACACGCGGGGATAACCTGCCTTGACCCGCTTTCAAGAATACGATATCCCACCCTACGAAAAGGCGCGAAAGCTGCGCAAAAAAAAGGCGCGGAAAGGAAAAATCCTTGCCGCTTTGCTTGCAGTTATTCTCCTGCTTATTCTGCTTTTTATACACTTTCAACGCAACGTAACGCGGGTGCTGATTTCCATCAGCGAAGCGACGATGCGCGCCAGCACGACGGTTGCCGTAAATGACGCCGTGTATTATACGCTGTCCGACGAGATACGCTATGAAGACTTAGTCAAATTGACGCGCAACGAAACGGGTGAAATTATTGCCGTAGCGGCAAATCCGTTGAAAATCAACAAAATTGCGCGCGATACGGCGTCCATTTCACAGTCCAACCTAAAAAACCTGAGCTTGAACGGTATTCCCGTGCCGCTTGGCGCATTGACGGGCATCGAAGCGTTTGCAGGCGTCGGCCCGGACATTCATTTCCGTATCATTCCCGTCAGCAGCGTAACCTGCGGGTTTTCGTCTAATTTTGAAAGCGTGGGAATAAATCAAACCAAGCATTCTATTTACTTAAACGTCATTGCGGACATCAGCATCGTTATGCCGTCGCGCACGGAAAATTTTGCGGTGCGGACGGATATTTTAATCGGGGAATGGATTATCGTCGGCAATATCCCCGACGTGTATTTGCAATCGGATATCTTCGGCAACAAAACGCCGCTTTCGCCGTAAGTTTTTCCTATTTTACATAGCATTTTACATAGAAAAGGGACGGGTAAACGCTATTCAACGCGTACCTGCCCCTTTCATTTAGTTTTTCTTGCTTTTGGATTTAAAGAGCATTGCCATTAAAAACGAGAAGATGACCGCGGCGGAAATGCCCGCACTCGCCGCCGCCAACGCGCCTGTGAACGCGCCGAAGAAGCCTTTTTCCGCGCCCTTGATTGCGCCGTTTGCCAACAAATAGCCAAACCCCGAAATGGGTACGGTTGCCCCCGCCCCCGCAAAGTCTACCAAGTACTGATACAGCCCCAAGCCCTGCAACGCCACTCCCGCCAGCATAAAGCTAACGAGAATTTTCCCCGCCGTCAAATCGGTGAAATTGATGACGATTTGCGCCACCATACAAATTGCGCCCCCCACGGCAAACGCCTTTACAAAGCTCCATAAAATCTCTAAATACGGCTGGTACATATCCTTTCTCCTTTACACGTTTTCGATCGCCACCGCGTGCGCGATGCCGGGAATACTTTCCCCCTGCCCGCTGGACACCGTGGACAAAAGCGCGCCCGTTGCAATAAATAATACCTTGTTCAACGCGCCCGTTTCCAGCTTGTCCATAATATACGAATTAAGAACCACCGCACTACACCCTGCGCCGCTTCCGCCTTGGAATTCGTCTTCAATCACGTTATATACAATCTCGCCGCAGTCCACGTGGTTGTCGGCAATATCCACCCCTTTTTCCCACGTCAAATCCTTTAAAATGCGGCTGCCGAGCGCACCCAAATCGCCCGTCACAATCAAGTCGTAATAATCGGCGCTCCGCTCCGTTTCTTTTAGGTGGGTCAGTAGGGTATGCGCGCAGCTTGGACACATTGCCGCGCCCATATTGTTCACGTCGGTAATTCCAAAATCCACCACCTTTCCAAAGGTTGCGCACGTGATGGCGGGCGCGTTTTTCATTTGAGCTTTCGCCCCCGATTTTTCTCCATTTCCCCCACCCGTGTACGAGATGAGCGCGCCGCCCGCGCCCGTTACCGTCCATTGTGCTTGGGGCGGACGGGTATTGCCTAGCTCTAACGGATAACGGTATTGCCGCTCCGCGGACGAGAAATGGCTGCCCGTCGCCGCAACAATATTTTTATAATACCCGGCATTGATCAGCGAAGCCGCCACCGCCATACTCTCCGCCATCGTCGAGCACGCGCCGTACACGCCGAGAAAAGGAACGTCGTAATCCCGCGCGGTAAAGGAAGCGGAAATGATTTGGTTGAGCAAATCCCCCGAAATCAGCAAATCTACGTCCCGCTCCGTTAAGCCAGCATTTTCTATCGCCTTGGAAACGGCAAACGAGAGCATTTTACACTCCGCTTTTTCGTACGTGCTTTCTCCAAACGTATCGTCCGTCAGCGTCTTGTCTACATATTTCCCTACCACGCCCGCACATTCCTTAGGGCCTGCAATCGTGCCCGTGCCGATGATACGCGGTTTATTCTTAAAAAATATTGTTTGCATACCTGCTTCCTTATAAAAATAAATAAATCAAGCCCACGGCAGTACCCGCTAACACGCCGTATACGATGATGGGTCCTGCCACCACGAACATTTTTGCCGCCAGCCCGTAGACCAGCCCTTCCGTTTTAAACTCGATAGCCGGCGAAGCCACGCTGTTAGCAAAACCCGTAATAGGCACAATAGAGCCTGCGCCTGCATTCCTGCCGATTCTATCGTACACGCCCAAGCCCGTAAGCAACGTACCCAAAAAAATAAGCACGATACTCACCGCCGCCGAAAGCTCGTCGCCGTACAAACCAAAGGCTTGCTCGAAAACGATACGTAAGGCTTGCCCGATGCAGCATATCAAGCCCCCTACCATAAACGCGCGGAAGCAGTTTTTAAAATGCTTTGTAGGCGGATCGAAGGAATTGACGTACGCAATATAGTTTTTGTTGTAATTTTCTCTATTTTTACCCGTCATCTCGTACCTGCCCCCTTCTTTTTGCCGAATTTTGCATACACGGAAAGCACGTTTCACGCTCGTCGCGCGTCTTTCCGTCACCGTCAAAAATTTTAATTTTGTTCATAGAAACAGCTTGTGAAAACCGTTCCAAAATTATACAGTCCAACCCCACGCAAGCGCAACAAAAAAACCGTCCGCATACAAATGCAGACGGTTTTTATCAAAATTTATTTGGTTTGAAAAATACCTAATTTTTAGGAATAAAACTCCGCTTTGGTATCTCTTGCAAAAAGCTTCGTCAAAATTTTTTCGCAACGCTGACGGTAGCTTTCGCCGCTTTCCGTATAACAAATTTCGTATACCGCTTCGGTCAACGGCAATTCCACGCCATACTTTTCCCCCAACGCTTTCATTGCCGCCGACGTGGGTACGCCTTCGGCAAGCTTGGCAAATTTTTCGCCCTTTACAAGCATTTCGCCGTATCTTCTATTGTGCGAAAATTCGCTAAACAGCGTCGCTTCATAGTCGCCCAAGTGCGCCAAGCCGTAAGCGGAAAGCTCGTTACCGCCCATCGCCTTAATCAACCGCGCCACTTCGCGCGCGCCGCGCGACATCAACGCGCCTTTCATTGCGCCGTAACCACAGCCGTCCAAAACGCCGGCTACGATACCGATTACGTTTTTCGCCGCCGCACCCAGCTCCGAGCCGATTAAATCTTCGCCGTAATAGAAACGAATCAGCTCGCTTCTAAACTCGTTGGCAAGCTTCACCTTTAATTCGGGGTTTGCGGAATCGATTACCATACAGTTGGGAATCCCCGCAGTAAACGCTTGTATATGCCCAGGTCCTACCCAAACGGCAATTTTCATCGGGTCGATACCGCTTTGGGTCAGCACTTCGGACAAACGGCAACCCGTGGAAACTTCAATGCCTTTCATACAAAGCACGAAATTCTTTTGCGATACGTCGTATTCGGTGATACGCTTCATAAACCCGCGCAAGCCCTGCGACGAAATGGAGATGATGATAACCTCCGCGCGTTCCACCGCTTCCTTTAAATCGCAAGTAAGGTGGATACGCTTGTCCAGCTCCACGTATTCGTTTTTGCCCGTATCCCGCAAAACCTGATAGGAATAGTCGTCTTCAGGCCCCCAAGAATACACGTCGTGACCGTGATTGCAAAGATACCAAGCGATGAACGAGCCCCAACGCCCGCAACCAAGTACAGATATTTTCATAAAGGATTCCTCCTGTTTATTTTCTTATTGACCGTAACGGAAGGGCTACCGCCGCGCGCTCCTTTTTGCGCGCAACGCGCTTTCCGCTACCTTTATTTATTGCTTTACATTTTGTTGCGTTCTATAAACGCGCGCGCCAACGTGACGTCGTCCGTGTATTCGATTTCCGACCCGATGGGAATTCCGTGCGCCAAACGAGTAACGGTAACGTCGAAAGGCTTGATGAGCTTGGCAATATACATTGCCGTCGCGTCGCCCGAAACGTCGGGGTTTGTCGCCACAATCACTTCTCTTACTTCGCCCTGATTTAAGCGCGCCAACAGCTCGCGAATGCGAATATCGTTAGGACCAACGCCCGAAAGCGGGTCGATAACGCCGTGCAATACGTGATACACCCCTTTGAATTCGTGCAATTTTTCAATAGCGAGCACGTCTTTGGGCTCTTTCACCACGCAAATCACGCTTTTATCACGCGTGCGGCAAATGGAGCACGTTTCTTCTTCGGTGAAGTTTCCGCAAACGCTGCAATACTTAATTTTGCGCTTCGCGCCCAAAATAGCGTCCGCAAATGCCCGCGCGTCCGATTCGGACATATCGATGATTTTATACGCGTAGCGTTGCGCCGTCTTTTTGCCTACGCCGGGAAGCTTGGAAAACTCGTTGATGAGCCTGCCGAGCGGTTCAATGAAAATTTCCATAGATTACAGCATTCCCCCGAGCGCGCCCATATCGCCGTACTTGCCCATTTTTTCTTCGTAAACCTTGTCCGCTTTTGCATAGCCGTCGTTGATTGCAGCCATAATCAAGTCTTCCAACATTTCGACGTCGGTAGGGTCGACGATGCTTTCGTCCAGCTCGATACCGTTAATGATTTTTTTTGCGTTCATATACACGACGACCGCTTCGCCCGCCGCCGTACCAACGACTTCCCAATCGTCCAAAAGCTCCGCCGTCTTTTCCATTTCTTCCTGCATTTTTTGCGCCTGGCGCATCAAATTTTGCATATTGTTGTTTCCGCCTTTAAAGCCTGCCATAATTGTATTCTCCTTAGAAATTTTCCGTATATTTATGCTTATTTCACGTCCACCTTCACGCCGCTGAACGTCGCTTTAATTTCGTCGACGGCTTTATTGAAAGCGTCCGATTTCTTACCGCGAAGGCGTATTGCAAAGCTGCCTTCTCCCATACCCATTGCCGCACACGCCTGTGCAATCAGTCCGTAATGGTCTTCTCTCGTCAACGAACGGTATGCCGTTTCACTTTGCGTATACAGCACGAACACGCCGTCTTCAAACGCGCTGTCTAAATCCATACAAATGGTGATAAGCACCCCGTTCTTCGCCGTCTTGCGCACGCTGCGCAAAAATGAACCGAACGTCGCGCGGGCGTCGCCGCTAAGGGCGGGCTTTGCTGCCGTTTGGGGCGTTGCCGCACGCGGTGCAGCCTGCGGCGGCGCTTTTAAGGGCGGCGCTTTTTTCGGTAGCATATCTTCATCAAAATAGGCATTGCCGCCCATTTCCGTTTCATCGGGGGGCGCGTCAAAATCCATCGGGGGATATTCGTCGTCCGTTTTCGGCGCAGCTACTTCCGCCTTTTGCGCTTTCGGTGCTTCCGCTATTGTCACGGACGGTATTTCCGGCACGGAAACAGTATTCATCGCAACCCTGCCCCCGTCCTTTGGCATAAATACGCCTTGTGTAAGCTTGTTTTCCAGCTCGGTAATGCGCACTATCAAGGCTTCGATATCGTAATCCGCCTGGGGCATACTTGCTTTGAGTACCGCCGTTTCAAACAAAATACGCGGGGACGTAGAATATTTTAAATCCGTTTCCACGCCCGCAAAAATTTCCGTTACGCGCAGCAAACGGTGTCCGTCCGTCGCCTTGGCAATTTCCAGCACTTCCGCATACATATCGTCGGGCAACGCCAAAATCCCTTTACCGTCGCGGCAGGTCTTTGCCACCGCGCAAGCATTCAGGAAATTGAGCACGTCGCCAAGCAACATTCCCACGCTTTTGCCTGCCGCTAAAAACCCTTCGGCACGCTCGAACGCTTGCCCCGAATCTCCGCTAAGCACCGCCGCGCAAAGCTTTGCCACCGCCGAAAAATCCGCCGTACCCAGCACCGCCGTTACGTGCGCATACGTGAGCTTTCCGCTGGTGTACGAAACGCAGGTATCGGCAACGGAAAGCATATCGCGCACACTCCCAGCGCCCGCCCGCGCAATAGCGGAAATCGCTTCGCGATCGTACGTTTTGCCGATACTATCAAAAACGTGCTTTAACCGTTCTTCCAAATCCGCCTGCGGAATGAGTTTAAAATCAAAGCGCATACAACGGGAAAGTATGGTTGCGGGAATTTTTTGCGATTCCGTTGTCGCAAGGATAAACACCGCGTGTGAGGGCGGTTCTTCCAGCGTTTTCAAAAGTGCGTTGAACGCACCCGTCGAAAGCATATGCACTTCGTCGATGATGTATACTTTATATCTGCCCGCCACGGGGGGATATTGCACCTTTTCGCGCAAATCACGCATTTCGTTTACGCCGTTGTTGGACGCCGCGTCGATTTCCGTGATATCCAAATTAGACGGATCCTTTAACGCCTTACAAGCGTCGCATTTGCCGCAGGGCGAACCGTCCTTCGGGGTTTTGCAGTTGATTGCGGCGGCAAAAATTTTTGCGATACTCGTCTTCCCTGTACCGCGCGGCCCGCAAAAAAGATACGCGTGCCCGATTTTGCCCGTGTTTATTTGGTTTTTCAATACCGTAACGATATGCTCTTGCCGCACCACGTCGTCCAACGTTGCGGGACGGAACATACGGTATAACGCCAAATGTGCCATTGATTTCTCCTTGGTTATTTTTTCAAAACTTCCTGTAATTTCGTTTTACTGCGCTGAATCGCGTTGATGACGCTCTTTTCCGTTCTACCCGTCGCTTCGCAAATCTCCGCGCTGCTCATACCTTCCATATACAGGCTGAGCGCCTTGTATTCAAAATCGGAAAGCGTCCTGAGCATTTGCTGCTTTAACTCCCGCTGTTCATCGTCCGAAATCAACGACGCTTCGGGGTCGAAATTTGAATAAATCAGCCAACCGTCCACTTCCGTAACGGAAATCCCGTCGTTGAGCGGAGAATTCTTTTTGCTGGACGCCCGTTTTACCGCGTCGATAATTCGCCGCTTTACGCAAAGGTACGCAAAATTTTTAAAGCTGCTCCCGTCCGATTTTTGCCGATAATCGGTGATTGCCGCATATAAACCGACCATACCTTCTTGGATAAGGTCTTCCGTTTCACCGCCCATCAAAAAGAAGCGGCGCGCGCAGCTTTTGACCAAATCGGCATAGCGGCAAAGCAAGGCTTCCGTCGCTTGCATATCCCCCAACTGCGCCAAGGCTACCAGCGCTTCGTCCTTTTTACGTTCGTTGCTTTCGCTCATTTTTCTCCTTACTTATAAACGGTTGCGCACCACTTCGTACGCCGCAATACCAAGCGCCACCGAAGCGTTGAGCGAATTCACCTTACCCTGCAAGGGTATTGACAAAATTTTATCGCACTTTTCCTTGGTCAAACGCTTTACGCCGCTGTCTTCGCCGCCGACGACGAGCGCTACGTTTCCATCGAATTTTTCCTTGTAAATATCTTCGCCGCCCGCTTCCAAGCCGTACACCCAATAGCCTGCCTTTTGCAGCTTTTCAATGGCTTGATTTAAGTTGGGGACTTTGGCGACTTTCATATGCTCCGCCGCGCCCGCGGAAATGCGGATAACGCTTTCCGTCACCGACGCGCTGCCCGATTTGGGAATAACGACGCCGTCCGCGCCCGCGCACTCCGCCACACGGATAATACTGCCCAAATTATGCACGTCTTCAATGCCGTCGCAAAGCACGATAAACCCGCCCTTTTCGCTTTTCTTTTGAGCGAGAATGTCGTCCAAATCAAAGTATTCGTAATCGGTTGTGAACGCGATAACGCCTTGGTGTCTGCGCGTTTCGCTTTCCTTATCCAGCACCTGCCTGTCCACGAATTGCACGCGAATATTCTTGCGCCGCGCTTCGGCAAAAATTAAGCCCAACGAGCCTTGCGCGCCCTTTTCCAAAAGCAATTTATCAATGTTTTTACCCGTTTTCAGCAGTTCGATAACCGCATTTCTTCCTTCCGTTTTCACTCTTTGCGTTCTCCTTATCTATGCACGGGTTTAAACGGCTGCACCGCCGTTACCGTTTGAAAATCCGCCGCCGCGCTATGCGCCAACAGCTCTTTTATCCGCGCTTCGTTACCCGTGAGATATAAATAGCCAAGCACGGCTTCAAAGCCCGTGGAGCGGTTGTATTCCAAATGACTGGCGCTCTTGCTCTTGCTGGCTTTTTTAGCATTTTTTCCGCGACGGAACACGTCCGCTTCCGCTTCCGTGAACGTCGGCAACAGCTTGTCCAAAAACTCGCTTTGTCCTTTTGCGGAAACAACTTTGGACGCCGCGCGTTGCAGGTCCGCACTTTTTCCGCCGACTTCTAAGGTCAATCTTTCCCGCACGTATAAAGAATATACCGCGTCGCCCACGAACGCAAGCGTTACAGGACTAATTTGCGCCGCTTCGCGCTCGGATAAAATTTCTCTTTCCGTCAGCATATACTTCTCTCCGTACGATTTTGAACCGCCGCTTTTCCGCTTGTTCGTTATGGGCTTTCGCTGCCCGTTTGGCAATTAAACCCTTAGGGTTTAGCGTAGTTCTTCGTACATTATAGCACAGTCGAAAAAAAATTACAAGTAATTACGGCATTTTTTTATCCCCTGAGGGGATATTTTCATAATTTCTTGCCCGTATTTAGGTTACCGCCCCGGCAAGATACGCTACCGCGCCCGCCGCAATACACCGCGCCGTCTTATCCTGCCAGCTATCCGAGCGGAGCAATTCTTCGTCCTGCGCGTTGGATAAAAAGCCGCATTCCACGATAATCGAAGGGCAATCCGCACAATGCAGCATAAAAAAGTCTCCCTTTGCCGCGGTACGGTTTTTCACGCCGACATCGGCGTATAAATCATTCATTTGCCCCTGCACGGCAAGCGCAAAAAGTCGGCTCTTTTCATTGTCTTCCGCGTAAAACACCTGCGCGCCTCGTTCCCTTTGCGACGGGTAAAAATTTTGGTGCACGGAAATGACCAGCATCGGCGACGCGTCTTGTATAATCTCCTTTCGGCGTTGCATATCCCGCTTTTTAAATCCGGGTGCCGTCGTACCGTATAACCCTGCGTCCGTCTTTCTCGTCATCGTCACTTCAAAACCCATTTCCGTCAACACGTCGTTTAAACGGAAGGCTATCGCCAAATTGATTTCGCTCTCCTTTACCCCCGTTTTCCTGCCCGAAACCCCGCCGTCTATTCCGCCGTGTCCCGCGTCCACGACCACCCGCATTCCGCCATCGTCAAACGCGGAAACCGCCTGCGCCCCATTTAACGCGCGCACACAAAGTGCGACCGCGGAAACAAACCCCATCGTTAAAGCCGTTGCCAAAGCAAAAAATCCCTTTTTCATACCGCTATCCTATGCGATTGCACGCGGAAATATGCCTTTAACCATATAATATTCAACGCATACCTGCCCCGCTGATTTTCATTTCAACGCATACCTGCCCCACGCATTTTATCAATATGAAGATAAAGTGTTTACAGCAAAAAAACCGCGCGCCCTTTCGGACGCGCGGCAAAACACCCGCTTTACGATAAATTCCATTCCTTTTTCTCACCGCGGCGCAATTCTTCCGTCGCTGAAGAACGCTTCATCAGCGTTTCCGCAGTGGATACTTGCGGCGTTGCCGTGGGCGGCGGCAATAATCCAACGGTGGCGGGGGCTTGCGTTTTTTCACCGTCGCTAAGCGGCTTTGCCGGCGCGGATTTTCCCGCAGGCAGTTGTTTTTGTTCCGCCTTCGCCATCAGCTCGGGGAAGTTGATTTTTTCCACTTCCTTCATCCATTCGTTGTAGATGTCCCACGCCTTGCTTGTCACAATACGCGCTACGCCCGCCGCACGCAGTTTTTTAAAGGTAGAAAGATTATCCACTTCGGAAACCTGCAATCCGCACCCGCCTTTCAGCTCTAAGCATAAACGCTCGCAGCCGTCGAAATAAGGCACGCAAAAATAGTGGACGCCGCTTTCCGAACAAATCCGCGCAATTTGCGATAAAATAGTGGGCGTGTACGGCTTATTTACGCGCACCTTTAAAAGGGTGTTCCCCGCCGCGCGCCGCACCTTGTTGATTTCCTTGCGGATCTCTTCGTAACGGCAATTCGCCACGGAATATGGGGAGAGCATCAGCGTCAGCTCTCGTGCCTTTAAACGCCGCGCCTTACGCGCTTCATATGCCTTGACCTTGGCAATCGTCTCTCCGTCGCCGCCGATGGTGCAATCCACCGCCACCGCGTTCCGCGTGAATATCTCGCCGATTTGCTGTAAGCGTTCGGGGGACATACGCACCGCCGCTTGCCGCAAGCGTATTGCCCGCTCGCGCACCTTTTTTACGTCTTCAAAGCCCGAAAGTACCCCTTCCGAGTTTGCGATAGCGGAAAGAATTTCCGCGCGTTTCCTTTGCCGCTTATATTCGCGGTACTCCACCGCTTCGTTTGTCGTAATGCTTACCCTGCCTTCGCCGTGCTCCGCGTTCGCTTTGGTAAAATCCATTTTAATGTCCGTTTGCTTTTCCATACGCTGATTATGCGACAAAGGAAGAATTTTTAATCCCTTTTTTTCTAAATTATGACAAAAGCAAGCCTGTATACTCTCCTTATGAACGCTTTCCTTACCGCCGCAACACGCGGCTTCGCCACTCATCTACTTTCCACGTCGCTACTCAGCGCAAAGGCTATCGGCGGCGGATTTTGCGTGCTGTTCCTGCTTGCTTTGTGCTTTTTATGCGTACATATTCTCAAATGCGCCAAGGTCGGCTGGCGGCACCGCAACCCCAAACCGTCCGACCCTGAGCCCAAGCCCGAAGCAAAAGAAAAAGCTCCCGCGCCGCCGCAAGAGCCTATCTATTACATCGTAGAAAGAAAACGCACGCGCGCAAAACCCAAATACGGCGAGCCCAAAGAAATCCACTTTAAATAACGGAGTCCCTCAGCGGAAATGCACCATCGAGAATACGCATTCGGGCGCGCAGCGCAAAAAAGACGACGTAAAAATACAACGCCGAGTATGCGCCGTGAAAGCACGCCCTATTTTTCGGGGGTAGCGGGCGCAGCGGCGTACAGTTCTCCCGTTTTTTCGTTGAAATGTTCAATGTTTCCGCCGTCCGTCCAAAGTCGCTCTAAATGATAGAACAATCGGGTTTCGTCGTTGAAGATATGCGCGATAACGTCACCGTAATCCAACACCGCCCAACGCCCGTCGCGCACCCCTTCGGTGCGAGAAGGCACAAGCCCCAAATTCTTTTCTACCAGCTCTTCCACACGCTCGCCCATCGCTTTGATTTGCGGCGCGTTGCTGCCGCTTGCAATTACAAAGTAATCGCAAAGGTCGGTTTTTTCACGCACGTACAGCACGATAATATCCTTGCCGAGTTTATCCGACAACGCCTTACAAATT
>JAZSGC010000033.1:0-13775 GCA_045532525.1 Candidatus Scatosoma sp. | reverse complement strand
CGTGTTAATGATTTCCGCCGACCCGCTGTCATCGCTATTTAAATTTTCGGTTGACGGTAAAAAGAAGCAACCGCCTAAAAGGAAAATAAAAAACGCCAAGGTACATAAAAATAGGGTTTTGGCTTTTTTCATAAAACAGTCCTCCTTAAAATTCTACGCCTATTTCATCTTTGGTTTGTATTTTAGTTTGCCTTGCGCACAAGACAAACGAGAGTCTCCACGTGCTTGGTTTGGGGAAACATATCATACGGCTGAATTTTTTCAATGCCGTAATACCCTTCCAAAATCTCGTCGTCCCCTTTACCTTTATAGGCAGGGTTCTTCACAAGCTCTCCGTCTTGCTCAATCAACCGTCCCGTCAAAATACCCAAATCCCGCGCAAGCGTTGCGGGGTTACAGCTTATCAACGTAAGCTTGGGAATACCGCTCTTCAACAACGCGAACAGCACGCTGCGGGCAATACCTGCGCGCGGCGGATCTAAAATCAGGCGGAGCTTCTCCCTTTTTTCTTTCTCCAACACCTTAGGCAATTCTTCTTCCACGTAGCCGCAAATATTCGTCATATTTTCCAGCCCGTTTTTTGCCTTTAACGAATCGGCGCAACGGGAAGCTTCTTCTTCCAGCTCTATCCCGTACACCCGTTTAACTTTTTTGGCAATCATCGCCGTCAAAAGCCCGCCGCCCGAATAGGCGTCCACCACCACTTCATCGCCGTCTTCACTTACCGTTTTTAAAGCGTCTTTATACAGCTTAGTACGCACGTTTTCGTTTACCTGCAAAAAGGTAACAGGTCCCGCTTCATAGCGAATGCCTTGCTCCTCTCCTTCAAAAACTCCCATACCGTGTACGAGTTGAAACTCTTTTCCAAAGATTACGTTGGTATCCGAATCGTTATAATTCAGATACAAGGTAACGTGTCGGAACGCACCGTTTAAAAGCTCGGTTAAATACGGAAGATTTGGCAAATTTCGCTTTGCGCTGACGAGTGTAACGATATATTTCCCATCTATTTCCCGCGCGACGATATGCCGAAGCGCGCCCTTTTTCGTGCCTTCGTCATACCCTTTAACGGCACATTCCGTCATATATCTTTTGACGACGGAAATCAGCTTTTCCGCCCATTCGGGATGAATAGCGCAAGCAGTTACGGGAATAATGCGGTGACTGTGTTCGGCATAAAAACCGATGACGTTTTGCCCGTCTTTATCCACGCCGACGGGGATTTGCAGCTTGTTGCGATAGCCGTACGGCAATTCGCTGCGGACGGCGGTGGGTACGGCGATTTGTATTCCGCCGATTTTCCGCAAGGCGTCTTTTACCACGGTAGCCTTATGCGAAAGCTGCGCTCCGTAATCCAAATGCTGTAAGCAGCAACCGCCGCATTTCATAAACACGGGGCATTTGGGGCGGACGCGTTCTTCCGCAGGCGTAAGGACTTCTTCCACCTTTCCATAGCCGATATTCCCTTTTACTTTCAACACGCGGAAACGGATTTTTTCGCCAGGTAAACAAGCAGGCACGAAAAAGGTAACCCCTTCGTGCCTGACGACGCCTTCACCGTTTGAGCCTATGGCGTCCGTCACGGCGCAAATGATATCGTTCTTTTCTATCATAAACCTTACTCTTCCCCCTTTCTCAACAATTTTCGTTGTCCAAACGCACGTTGCGCGTTTATTTTTTGGATATCCTTTTGACCAGCTTATTCACAAGCGCGCGCCACTTAAACGCAACGTAATCGTACAACACGAAAAACGCCGTGCCGACGATTAGAATAACCCATACCATATACTTATCCAAGAAGGAAATGTTTGTTGTCATATCAAAAATGAACCGCCAAATCAGGTACATTGCTCCGTCAAACCAAAGCGCCTTGATACCGCAGGCAAGCCATCGATTGATTTTTGTTTTTAACTGCAACTCATTGGCGAGCGGGTGCAACCCGAAAAACATAATAAAGGGCAGCAAATCCCAAAATTTCCACGACGTGACAAAAGACGTCAATATACAAGTTGCTAAGTACGAAAGCGCGTAGCCCCACCAGCTTTGCTTAGACAAAGGCAGCATCAAAGCGATGGAAGCAAGCAAATAGGAAGTCAAAAGAAGAATTTCCGTATAAATGCCCACCGTCAAAAATACCGTTGCCATAGCGCACGAAAGTGCCGCAAGCGCGATTTCGTAAGACGTGATTTTTCGCATTTTTAAACCAAAATAAGGAACTTAACGGCAACCGCAGCAGCAGTTGAATAAACAGTTTACGCAGAGAGTAGTATAGCAGCAGGACAAGCAATCCGAGCACACGCTTCCGCCGCCCATTTGGTCCTGATCGTCCAAAGGACCGCCCCGAGAATAAGGGTTTTGGGACTGTTGTTGATTTTGCTGCGCGGATTGTTGCTGATAATCCTTTTTCGCGTTCATTTTTCCGTAAGCGGAACGGTATTTTTGATTATCAGGGTCCATTTGAATGGCAATTTCCAGCTGCTTTTTGCTGTCGTTTGTCCAGTTCTTTTTATAATAAACGACCGCTTGCATATAATGCCATTCCGCATCGCGTTCGTTAAAATTATCCAGCAGCGTTTGCGCTTCGGATATCTTATCTTGACGGAGCAAATCCGCAATTTCTTCAAAGGCGTCCTTGCCTTCGGTGTTTTGACTGCGTTCCTTGCGCTCCGCCATAATTTCCCGATACGCGGTTTCCAGCTTGGTCAACATTCTCGCCGCTTCGTTGCCTGCTTCCCCGTCCAACCATCTATCTTCCTTGCACTTATCGCGCAACTCGTTATAGCGCGCGGTGATTTCTTCGTCCGTCGCACTTTCGGTTAAACCGAGAAGTTCATAGTTATCTTTCATTTCTTTCTCCCATCGGCAAAAACGCCGAATTCTTCGTCTTATTTAGTGTCTTTCATTTCGGGTTTTTTATCCCGTTTACAAGCTTTCTTGTCCTTGCAGTTACATTTTTCCATTATCTGCTTTGTCGTTGCGGGCAAACCACGCAACAGGATATTATCCTGCAAATCCCGATTGAAACGAAAGGAAATTTGCGACAAGTTTTCGCGAATATCAAAGAAGATGGCGTGAAAGGCATAACGCACGTCTTCGCCGTGCTCCCCTGCAAGAAGCGCCTCTTTGCTTTCGGCGCGGTACGCCAAATAAAAGGGATTGTACGCGCCTTTTTTTACGTCCTTATCGTAATCGTCCAAGGCGTCGATAAGATATATCCATTTCCCCAGCGAATAGAACAGGTTGCGCGTGGCTTTCGTGGCTTTATCCTGCAAGGCGTAGTCGGAAAATTCCGCAAGCATCTCCGCCGTAGCGTCCGCCGCCCTATCCAAGCTGTCCGTTTTACTCTTTTCCGTTTGTTCCTGACGGGCAAGGTTGTCCTTGACGATCCGCGCAATTTCGGGGTATGCTTTTTGTGCGCGCTTAAAGCCGCCTTTAAACCAAGCGCGTTTACCCCTGCCGCGGTCGCCGTCCGCGATATCGTCGGTGTATTTGTAATAGACGAGCAAGGTGTTCAGCGCGCCAAGCTGCCTTGTCAGCTCGTCCACGTTCGCCATTTCCTTGGCGCGAATACAATGGGTCAAGCAATGCTGTTTTTCTATGTTTACGTCTTGCCCCAAAATATTATGCATAATAACGGAAAGGAAGGTGACGTCGTAGGACAAACCCATACGCGCCGTATGTCCGCAAACCTGCGCAATGCCCTTGCAAACGCCGCAATACATCGCTTTGTACAGCCTTTCGTCTTTTATATATAAATACGGAACGTCCGTACGCACGTAACCAAACATATCTCTTTGCCTACCGTCCTTGCCACGATATCAGTATAACATTCCCCTGCCAAAAAAGCAAATGCAGACCCGCAATTCTTGGCTTGTTCACAAGAAAAAGCGGAGTCTGTCACTTTCCTATCAAAAATCCGCCCGTTTTCGCGTTAGTCTTTTTTGTCGGGCACGGGTACGATTTCTCCGTCCGCAAGACGCGTCACCACGTCCGCCAACGCCTTTAAATCGTTTTTGACCTTGGTCTTGAAACGGGGAACGCGATAGCGAAGCTCCATAAGGCTCTTGGGCGGTTTCATCGCCGTCAAAAGCTGTAAGCGTTTGATGCCCTTAAAGCTATCCTTTACGTCGTTGCCCGAAAGCGCGTACAATACGTCCTGCGGGAATTTGTACGGATTCGCCGTGGAAAGCACCACGATGGGCGTATTGTCCTTTTTATCTTTCTTATACAAATATTCCTTATACTGCATATACACGGCAAGCGCAACCCCCGTATGGGTGTCCATCGCATAGCCGAATTCTTCAAAAATTTCGTACATCGCTTCCACGGTGTCGTCTTCCCGAGCAAACCCGCCGAAGAATTCTTCATCCAACACCGCCTTTTCTTCCGCGGTAATAGAATATTCTTTCTTTTCGGCAAGCTCTTGCATACGCTGCGCGGTAAGCACGGCATTTCTGCCGCTGACTTCAAAAAGCAACCGTTCCAAGTTGGAAGAAACCAAAATATCCATCGACGGCGACATCGTGCGGTGGAAATCCCGCTTTACGTCGTACACGCCCTTTTTGAAAAAGTCCGCAAGCACCTTATTGCGGTTGGAAGCGCAAACGAGCTTACGCACGGGCAAGCCCATCTTTTTCGCATACCAGCCCGCCAAAATATCCCCAAAATTGCCGGTGGGTACAACGAAGTCGATTTTGTCCCCCATTTCAATTTGGCGGGAAGTGATAAGGTCTACGTACGCCGAGAAATAATACGCGATTTGCGGCGCAAGACGACCGAAATTGATAGAGTTTGCGCTGGATAAGCGCACGCCTTTTTTTGCAAGCTCCGCATTGAACGCTTCGGACGCGAACAAGCTTTTTACAGCGCGCTGACAGTCGTCGAAGTTGCCTTCTACCGCCGCCACCGTAACGTTATTGCCTTCCTGCGTACACATTTGCAGGCGTTGCATTTTCGCCACCCCTTCGTCGGGATAGAACACCGCTACTTTCGTGCCCGGTACGTCGCGGAAACCTTCCAAAGCCGCTTTGCCCGTATCGCCCGAAGTTGCGGCAAGAATTAACACGTCGTCTTGAATGCCCGTAACTTCGCAGCTCTTTTTTAATAAATACGGCAACACGGTAAGCGCCATATCCTTAAACGCGCAGGTAGGACCGTGGAACAGTTCTAAAACGTATAAGCCCGATTCCCCGTC
The DNA here is from genome assembly GCA_045532525.1 of Candidatus Scatosoma sp. GTDB lineage: Bacteria > Bacillota > Clostridia > Christensenellales > Borkfalkiaceae > Scatosoma. Next base: position 8,581 of record JAZSGC010000033.1, on the reverse strand, counting down.
GATTTTCACAAGGGGAACGGGATCTCTGCCTTCAAAAGAAGCATACGCCTTTTCGCAAATTTCGTTTAAAAAGTCTGCGCCGAGTTCTTCCGCGAGATATTTTCCCAACACGAAAGCCGCACGTTCGGGATAGGACATATCCGCCATCGCTTGTATTTCTTCGTGGTTGACCGTGGGGAACGTTTCGGGAACGTACAACCCGCCGTTTTTCGCAAGCCCTTGCACGATTGCTTGCGCGCCCGTGACTTTTTCACCGCCTCTCGTACTGATAAAATACATTCTTTTTACCTGCCTTTGAATTTGGATACCGAACGAAAAAGCTCGTTCGCCCATCGCTTTATATAGTTTGCCGTTTTTTAACGCGCAAATCGGGCAGCCGCGCGGCCGCCTTTTGAAAAAAGTGTGATTTTTTGTCGTTTATGTTTACGTGTAATTGTTAGAAATAGCCGAACGGTTGTTCCGTTCGGCTATCTCCTAAACGGTGTTAGCCTGTTTTATTAGATGTATTTGGAAACAAAATCGGGCAATTCTTCCTTTTCCGCGGAAACGGAAACGGTAATAACGAGATTGTTCGTTTTGGATACTTTGTCAAGCATATAGAAGAATGCCGCCATTTCCTGTACGGGTTTGCCCGCGATGCGAACAACGCCGTCGATGAAAACGTATTCGTTATCGTGGTTGCCTGCGATGACGCCTTTGATAAAACCGCAAAGCGCAGCTTCGCCCGCTATATCGTATTCGCTGGTGTCGATGAAACGAACTTCACGTTCCAAATCGTACATACCGCGTTTGCTGTCGGTAATAAAAATCAAATGTCCTTTTGCTTCTGCAACGGCTGCGTTTGCTGCGTCGATCATCTTCTTCGTCTTGCCAGTACCTTTCGCGCCGTAAATAACTTTAATCATAATTAAAATCCTCCCAGATTTTTGTCGTGCTTTTCCGATCCGAAAAGGTTTTCTTCTCGGTTTCTTATAGTTTAGCAAATTTTTCAAACAATTTCAAGACCTTTTACAAAATTTTTCCGCTTTTTTGCAAACTTTTTTTCGTTTTTTACGCAAAGGACGAATTTTTACCCCTTTTTCTATGAAAAAGCAGGGAAGTTTTCTCCCCTGCTTGGTCTTTTCTTTGGTTTTTTGCTTTTTTCTTCCCTGCGCTTATGCCATTTTCGACACGAAGCGACGAATACGCGTTAAGCCTTCGATAATATCCGCTTCGGATAAAGAATAGGAAAGCCGCAAGCAATCGTCCGCGCCAAAGGAAACGCCGGGCACGGTGGCTACCTTTTCCGCATCCAAAAGCGCGTCCGCAAACGCTACCGAGCCGTTGATTTTTTTGCCGTCATAGCTCTTGCCGTACAAGCCGCCGACAACGAGCATTACGTAAAATGCGCCGTCCGGTTCTACCGCGCTGACGCCGTCAATTTCCGCAATCAAGGAAAGGAGCTTTTCTCTGCGCGCCGCAAACACGTCGACCATCGCCTGAATTTCTTCTTCGGACGAAGCCAAAGCTTCTATGGTTGCCGCCTGTGAAATGGAGCAAGCGTTGGACGTGGCGTGACTTTGGAAAGAATCTATTGCCTTGGCAATGTCCTTGGGCGCGGCAAGATAACCTACTCGCCAACCTGTCATCGCATACGTTTTGGAAACGCCGTTGACGGTGACGGTTAAGTCCTTTATCTTTTCGCCGCACGCCGCCATAGAAAAAGGCTTCACGCCGTTATAGCAAAGCTTTTCGTAGATTTCATCGGAAAGCACGAAAATTTCCGCTTCTTCGCAAACCTTGGCAATCGCGCGGACTTCGTCTTCCGTATACACCGCACCCGTGGGGTTGGACGGCGAGTTAAAAATCAACATTTTGGTTTTAGGCGTGATTGCCGCTTTTAAATCTTCGGCGGTAAATTTATACTTGTTTTCCTTTTTGCAATCGATATACACGGGGGTTGCGCCGCAAACCTTTACCACTTCGGGGTAGGTCAGCCAGTAAGGCGCGGGAATGATAACTTCGTCCCCTGCGTCCAAAAGCGCGTAGCAAACGTTGAAAATGGAGTGCTTCGCACCGTTAGAAACGATGATTTGGGAGGGGTCGTATTCCAACCCGTTTTCCTTTTTTAATTTTTCGCAAATCGCCTTGCGTAAGGGCAAAAGCCCCGACGACGGCGTATATTTGGTTTGCCCGTTATCCAACGCAAGCTTCGCCGCCTCAATGATATGGTCGGGAGTGTTGAAGTCGGGCTCGCCCACGCTGAACGATACCACGCTTTCTCCCGCCGCCTTCATCGCCTTTGCCTTTGCGGAAATCGCCAAGGTCAAGGACGGGGACAGGGTGGACATTCTTTGCGCTACTCTGTTCTTCATCTGTATTCTTCTCCGTATCTTAAAATTTTTCAACTGTTATATTGTACTATTTTTTGCAAAAGAAAGCAACTGCTAACACGCCGTTTTCATAAAAATAATCGACGAATTTAGAGAAAAGTGGCTTCGCTATTCGTTTTGCCGATTGCTTTAATCGAAAAACGGGATTTTACAACAAAACCCCGCGCTTTGCGCAGGGTTTGTAATGCTTATATTTTCGTTACGCCTTACGCGGCGTTTTGCGGATTTTATCGTTTATTAGAATAAAATCAGTCCTGCGAAGAAGCCAACATCGCTTCTCTATCCGCAATCGCCAACGCCTGCACCATACTGTCGATATCCCCCGTCATAAAGACGTCGAGATTGTACTGGCTGAGTCCGATGCGGTGGTCGGTAACGCGGCTTTGCGGAAAATTATAGGTGCGGATGCGTTCGCTTCTATCCCCCGAGCCTACCATACTGCGACGGCTGTCTTCGCGAGCTTTTGCGTTCTGTCCGTTATAGAAATCGTACACGCGGGAGCGCAATACCTTAAAGGCACGCTCCTTGTTTTTGAGCTGCGAGCGTTCGTCTTGACAGGTGACCACAATACCCGTCGGAAAATGGGTGATACGTACCGCGGAGGCGACCTTATTGACGTTTTGTCCGCCTGCGCCGCCCGAATGGAAAATGTCGATACGGATATCCTTATCGTTGATTTCCACTTCCACTTCCTCCGCTTCGGGAAGAACGGCTACGGTTGCCGCCGACGTGTGGATTCTGCCCTGTGTTTCGGTTGCGGGAACGCGTTGTACGCGGTGTACGCCGCTTTCGTATTTTAACAGCTTGTATGCGCCTGCGCCCGTCACGTTGTAGATGGCTTCCTTTACGCCGCCAAGCTCGGTGGCGTTTATATCCATTTCTTCCACCCTTAAACGGTGGTTTGCGCAATAGTTAAGATACATACGACAAAGCTCCGCGGCAAATAAAGCCGCTTCTTCGCCGCCCGTACCTGCGCGGACTTCTAAAATACAGCTTCTTTCGTCGTTTTTATCTTTGGGCAACAGCAGGATTTTCAGCTCGTCCTTGATTTCGGCAAGGCGGGCTTTACAAGCATATCCTTCGTCCAAAAGCAGCTTCTTCATTTCCGCGTCCGTTTCCGTTTCGGAAAGCGCAAAGGCGTCCTGCATTTGGCGTTCGGTTTCTAAATATTCCACGTATTTTTCCACCGTTTCCGTCAGGTCGGCTTGCTCTTTGGAATATTTTTGCCACGTGCCCATATCCGCAAGCACGTCGCTGTCGGCAAGCTTTTCCGAAAGAAAATCGTAGCGTTTTTTTAAATCGTCTAATTTTTTTAACATTTTGTTCTTCCCTTTTGGAAAATCCTATTTGTTTAGGGTGCAAATAGACCGTTAAAAGGTGATTTTTACGTATCTATCCACGCCGTTAAAATCTTTGGCAATCATCGCTTTACCGCGGAACAGCTTGGCTACGTCCGCCGCTTCGCCTTCGCCCACTTCCATAAACAGCGAGCCTCCCGCGGTAACGTAGTCTTGCGCTTGCGCCGCAATTTTACGATAAATATCCAGCCCGTCCGCGCCGCCGTCCAGCGCCAAATGCGGTTCGAAATCGCGCACTTCACGTTGCAACGTGGCTATCGTTTGGGTAGGTATATACGGGGGGTTGGATACAATAATCTCGTACCTGCCCCCTATGTTTTCAAATAAATCGGATTGCACGAAGCGGATTTCCGCGCCGTTGTATTCCGCGTTTTCCTTAGCGAGCGCAAGCGCGCCGTCGCTGATATCCGAAGCAGTGATTTCGGCGTGGATTTTGCGTTTTTGCAGTTCCTTTGCCACCGCAATCGCAATCGCGCCGCTGCCCGTACAAAGGTCGAGAATTTTATCTCCGTCCTTTGCAGCGGCAACAATCATCATTGCCAAATCTTCCGTTTCGGGACGGGGAATCAACACCCGTTCATCTACTTTGATTTTATACCCGCAAAAGTCAGCGTCGCCGATTACGTACCAAAGCGGTCTGCCCGTCAGGCGTTCGTCCGCAATGCGGATAATTTGTTTTGCCTGCGCCGCGGAAAGCATACTCTCGTCCGTTTCCACGGTGCTTTTGGGAATATCCAAGGTCAAAGCAAAAATCCATTCCGCTTCTTCTTCGTCCACGCCGTTAGCGGCAAAGCGTTTTTTCGTGTTTTGAAGCAGGGCGTTCAGTTTGCCTGCGGTTGCGAAAACGCGTTCGGGTATGGTGGGGTCTTCGTCCATTTTTAACACCGTAGTAAACGCCGCAACGGCACATTCTATCATATCGTCCGTCGGTTCGCGCGTGGTTAAACGCTGTAAAAGCAAGCCGGGGAATTTGAAGATAAGGAAAAATTTATTTTTCGTCTTGGCAAGCAAGCGCAAAATTTCGTAGGAAATGGAAGCAATAAAGGGCAAAAGCAGGATTTTTACGCCGATACGAATGAGCTTGTTTACAATTTTATTGTCCACCAAATCGTATAAATTAAACTTGGCAAGTAATACGTTAAACAACGAAAATACCAACACGCTAATCACTACGACGATAAATAAAAAGGTCGTACCGCATCTATCGTGCACGCGCGAACATTTTTTAACGTTTTCCACCGTCAACTCCTGCCCTTTTTCGTAGCAGGTGATGGTTTTGTGTTCGGCTCCGTGATACATAAACACACGGCGCAAGGACGGCACGAGAGAAATCAATAAAATGTATAAAAAGAAGATCGCCAAACGAATGCCGCCTTCCACGAGATTGAAGTACAAGCCCTTTAAGCCGCCGTCGGTTGCGTCGAAATATTTTTCAGGCAATAATCCCGTTAAAAAGGACGGAAGCACGATGAATAAGCCCAGCGCCAGCACAATGCCGATCGTCATTGCCAAGCCGTTTAAAAAGCCGTTTGCCGCCGACGTTTTTTCGGGTTTTTCTTGGGGTTCTTCCTCTTCCACCACTTCGGCACTACGCAATAAAACACGGTTTCCGTCGACCAGCGATGAAATAAAATTTAAAATCCCGCGTACAAAAGGCAAACGGGAAAATTTACTGCGTTTTTCAGGCGGGGTAAGGCGTTCGGACTCGATTTGTATATCCCCCTGCGGATCGCGTACGGCGGTTGCCATTGCGCATTTTCCGCGCATCATTACCCCTTCCAAAACGGCTTGCCCGCCGATGTAGGTGGTTTTTCTTTGTTCTTTTGCTTTCTTCATTTTATTTCCTTTTGTGATTGAGAATTAAAAGGCGTTGCGCGCACGCCGACAGGAGCGTACAATGCGTACGTGACTTAGGCACGCCGAATTCTACTTGCCCTATCTCAGCAGAGAAAACGGCGGAAATGCGACGCATATACGTTGTTTGTAAAACGGAGCAAGACACAAACAAGACAAGGCGTTGCGCGCACGCCGACAGGAGCGTACTATGCGTACGTGACTTAGGCACGCCGAATTCTACTTGCCCTATCTCAGCAGAGAAAACGGCGGAGATGCGAGCAGTTCAAGGCGCGGGAGCAATTTTTGACGGGAGCGTACTTAAACGTACGTGACCAAGAAAATGCGGACCGCAACGTAGAAATGCGACGCATATACGTCGTTTTCTTAAAAAAGAAGAAGGCTTTAAGACTAATGCCTTAAAGCCCCGTTTTACCAATTAAAGACCATATCTCTTTTTGAACTTATCGACACGTCCACCGGTATCAACCAACTTTTGCTTGCCCGTGAAGAAAGGATGGCAGTTGCTGCAAATATCTACTTTGAGAACGTCGCCTTCTTTCGTCGTGCCCGTTTTAAAAGTAGCTCCACAAGCGCAAGTTACGGTTACTTCGTGATATTTGGGATGGATATCAGCTTTCATTATTTTCACCTCGCTGTTCGTTTTTTTACTTATGCGAAACAATTATACCCCTTTTTTTTATCCTCGTCAACTGTTTTTAACGCGAATTTTATAAAAAATAGTTGCAAATTACGTAAAAATGGTTTATACTTATTTTATCCGCGTGCGACGTAACGGTTCTTCCGCGTCAATACCCCGCGCGGGGCAGGTGTCTTTTTTATTATGAAAGTTTGGCAATTAGCTTATCCGCACAATATACAGCACGTAAGCGCACCCGATTTAAAACTCACCGATGATAAAGTAAAGGTAAAGGTAACCAAAGCTTTGATATCCGAGCCTGACGTTGCCGTCTATGACGGTTCGTTCAAGGTAAAAGCGCCCTTTATCCCCGGTAGATTTGCCATCGGTCAAGTAACGGAAGCCAACGAAAACTCCTTTATCCGTAAAGGCGAACGCGTTTATCTTGCGGGCGTAACCGAAGACGAATGCGCGCCCGACGGCTTGCGTATCGCAGGCGAAACGGTGGACGGGTTTTACCGCGATTTCGTGTTGGCGGGCGTGGACGACGTATATCCCCTGCCTTCTTCCGTTTCAGACGAAGCGGCGTTCCTTATCGACGCTATCGCTTTGGCGGAGCACGTCGTAGACGAAATGCATATTGACGTTGGGCAGCATATTCTTGTGCTCGGCGGCGGTTTGTATGGGAATATTTTGTGCCAAATCCTGATTTATCACCGTGCCGTGCCCATTCTTGCAGACAACAACGCCGAACGCTTGGCACGCGCAAAGAGAAGCGGTATTTATTACACCTTCCCTAACGACGACACTTTAAAGCAAAACGTTTTGAATATCACGGGCGGAAAGCTGGCGGACGGCGCGGTTTATCTTGCATATGCCAACCGTTGCGAGCCTTCGGTTATGTTCCCCCTTGTCAAGCGCGATTCGTACGTGGCGTTCTGTTCGTTGATGAGTAAAAGCTTGCACGTAAATTTGGAATACGCAATGAAAAATAACGTTACCATCAAGGGTATTACGGAAAGCCGCGACTTTGTTTCCACCGCCATCAACCTGCTTGCAAATAAAGCGGTAAGCTTTTCGGAGTTCCCTTTCCGCAGCTACCGTGAAGAAGAATTGCCTAACCTGCTGGAAAAATATGCGGAAATTCACGGCAGCGGCAACGCTTTACCCGAACAATTTGACATTGTAAAATTCATATTTTAATTCTGCGCTCGGTTTCTCGCTCGGAAACCGAGTTTTTGATAAGGAGTGCTTTTATGAAACTGATAATCGCTTCGGATATACACGGCTCGGCGTACTGGTGCGCGCAGCTTTTGGACGCGTTTGCAAACGAAGGCGCGGACAAGCTGGTGTTGCTTGGGGATTTGCTCTATCACGGCCCGAGAAATGATTTTCCAGACGACTATTCCCCTAAAAAGGTGTTTGCAATGCTCAACGCCGTCAAGGACAGGCTGCTTTGCGTGCGCGGCAACTGCGACAGCGAAGTAGACCAAATGGTGTTGGAATTCCCGATGATGGCGGACTATGCGGTGTTGGAAGCCAACGGGCACACCCTTTTCCTTACCCACGGACATTTGTTCAACGCCGAAAATCCTCCCCTTTTGCAAAAGGGCAACCTGCTTATAAACGGACATTTCCATACCCCTTGTTCTAAGGTTTTGGAAAACGGAACGTTGTACGCAAACTGCGGCTCGGTGGCTTTACCCAAAGACGAAACGCCTCATTCCTACCTGCTTTTAGACGAAAATACGCTGTACTGGAAAGACTTGGAAACGGGCGGCATTTTTGATTATTTAGAGCTGTAACCCCCTTAAAGGCACAATAGCTAAACGCGTACACGGTAGGCGAATAATTTTATTCATCGCATACCTGCCCACTACATTTTTATAAGGAAAGGAGCTTTTATGAAAAAAGCATTGATTGTTATCGATATGCAAACGGACTTTATCTTCGGCAGCCTTGCCAACCCCGACGCGGAAGCCGTCGTCCGCCCCATTGCGGAATATATTCTCCGCTTTGACGGCGACGTTATCGCCACCCGCGATACGCACGGCGAAAACTATCTCTCTTCCCCCGAAGGTAAAAAATTACCCGTGCCGCATTGTATTCAGGGCACGGACGGTTGGCAAATCACCCCTGAAATTTCTGCGGCGCTGGATAAGTGCAACGCGCTGATTTTGGATAAGCCTACCTTTGGATATTTGGGCTGGGATATGCTTTCCGCTTATGACGAAGTGGAGCTTGTAGGCACCTGCACGGACATTTGTGTGGTTTCTAACGCCTTGATTTTAAAAGCGAAATTCCCCAACCTGACCGTGAAAATCCGTGCCGAGCTTTGCGCAGGCACGACAAAAGAAAATCACGCCGCCGCCTTGCAA
>JAZSGC010000110.1:0-9024 GCA_045532525.1 Candidatus Scatosoma sp. | reverse complement strand
CCGTTTCGTTCAATCTTTCCGTCTTCTTCCATTGTGCGGTAAGGGTAATATCCGTCGTAACGGGCGTATCAAATTTCCATTCTTGGTTGCCGTTAAACCAGCCTGCAAACTGATAATCGAATTCTTCGTCCGAAGCTTTCGCGGGATTACTGGGTTTTGATACCGTTCTGCCCGTAACCACCGTAGCGAAAGGCACTTCGCTGCCGCCGTTGCTGTCAAACGTTACTTTGCTTTCTTGGAAATACTTCGCGGTGATTCCGTTAGGCATAGCCGCGCTTTCATCCGTGTCTACAATAAACGCATTACCCGCAGCCTTATCCGTCAAAACGCTGACGTCTGTGAACGTCGAGTTTCCTACGCGGGTTACCCAATAAGAAGCGGAATTTACGCTAAATTCTACCGTCACGTTATTAAACTTCGCATTTCTCGCGCAATAAGATAACGCATACGTTCCCGCAGCCACTGTCACGTTGGTAAATTTCACGTCGCTGATATTCGCGCCGTCGCCGATTGCGCCAAACAAGCCCTGACCGCCCGTCACGTTCAAATTGCTAATGGTGAATCCGTTGCCCACAAACGTACCGCGGAAGCCGCTTGCCGCATTCCAGCAAGGATTAGAACCTGTAATTTGTACGCCGCTTGCATTTACGTCTTGCGTTAATACGTAGTAGCCATAGTTAGGACTGGAAGAACTGCTTGGATCTGCAGTATAAGCCAAAGCAAGTAAATCGTTTGCGTCGTCGATAAGCTTATCCACAAGTTTTGCTTCCACAATAAGCGTACATTCCGCGCCGTCGATATCGTATACGACGGAAAGAGTTAAAATATACGGCGTACGGTCCGCAGTAGGCTTTTCATATTTATCCGCCGCGAAAGAATATTTCATTCCTTCCTGCGCGATAGGCTGAATGTCTACCACTTCGCCGTCCTTTGCCGCTACGTAACCCGTGCTTTGCATACGTACGATTTGTTTCAACGATTTAACGGAAACGCTTTGCGCGCCGAATACGAATTTCGACAGGTCGATAGCAAGATTATCTGCGTCCACGTAGGGCGTTTGATAGTTCATTGCGTAGAAATCCTTCTTATCGCCGCAAACGCATTCGTACGTCAGTTTTTTCCAATCCGACGCGTCTTCTTTCCAAGCGTGGCCATGCTTTACGGTGATTTGCGCCGTCTTTTCCGCGCCGAGCGCGGTTTCCGTTTCCGCAACCGTTACTTTTGCGGTATACGTTTTACCCACCTGGAAGTCCGTGGCTGCTACTTCCGTTTCACCGTCGTAATATTTCACGTTGATAACGCTGTCGGTAATGCTGGCAACAGGATTGATTTTAGGCGCAACGCCGCAAACCGTTTCATAGCTTTCTTCCACGCCCGTAATTTCCACGTTTGCCTTGCTTACGGTAACGTTTACGTCAAAAGACGTACCGTTATAATTCACCGTGATTTTCGTATCGGTAAGAGCGAACGTATTTGCTCCTGCCGTTTGGTAGGTATAGGTCAAATTCGCGTTGTCTACTATTTCACCGTCGCAATCGCCGCATTTAGATACGACGACCATACCCGTGGGGTCGAACGTTTCGCCAACGTTGTATGCCGTTTTCGTAGGATTGTTTTGCGCAACAAGTACAAGCGCAGAAGCGTGTGCAGACGGATTAAAATCTCCTTCCGCGCTGGAAATTTCCTGCTTTGTTAAATCAAACAGCTTGTCGCAATCGTCGCAGGTATAATGCTGAACGATTGCCTTTTCGTTACACTTGCCGTCGGTTGCGTTTTGTAAAACGTAATCGTGTCCCGCTGCTTCAAGCGTAGGGATTTCCGCGATTTCCGCTTTGTTTGCGTCAAAAATCTTGTCGCAATCATCGCAGGTGTAATACGCTTCGTTGCCCGCCGTTTCGCACGTGGGAGCGGTTGCTTCATGCAAAACGAAGTTGTGCTTTACACCCTTATCTCCGTCGCCGCAAGCGGCAAGCGATAACAGCGTGCATACGCACAAGCTTGTTAAGAGAATCTTTTTCTTCATATATTTTCCTCCTGAATTTATATGTCTTTTTTATTGTTTACAATACCTTTCAATCCTTAGGCAAAAACGGATCGGTATATTTTGCATTTTCTTCCCAATGCGCAACAAGGGTGATATCTTCTACAACCTTGTCGTTTGCAAAATCCCATTCCTTTTCCCCTAAAAACCAACCGACAAACTCATATTCGTAATCTTCCGATGATTTTTTGGGCGTTTGGGGTTCGGAGAGCTTTTCTCCTTTTTTCACCGTAACGGGATCGATATCCCCAGCCCCGTCCGTATTAAACTGCACCACGCAAGATTGCTCCTGCGACGCGCCGCCCGAAGAATTACTATCCGACGCGCTGCCCGTGGAATCACCGCCCGAATCGCTAACCGCACCGCTTGGCACATCGCTCCCATTTCCGTTGCCCACGTTATCGCAAGCCAGCGCAAACGCCGCCGAAAACGCCATACAAGCCGCCAAACAAATTAGAAGTATTTTTTTCTTCATCACAACTCCCCTTTAACAATTACTGCTTTACGTTGCCGTTCACGTCTTTAATCGTAAAGCCGTCGGGATAATTCACGATATCTTCCGCTCCGCCGTTGCCAAGCTTATACGCGAACACGGGTACTTCGTTTAAGTTTGCAACAATCACCGTTATGCTTTCGTACGTAGATTTCGCCACGGAAAGATTAGGCTTATCCGCGCCATAAAGGCATTCGGTGAGATATTTCACGCCGCTAAGCTGAGAAATATCAAACGTCAAGCCCTTAAAAGTACAATCGAAGCTGGTTTCATAGAACATTAAACCGCTTGTACCCGAAATATTTTCGCCGGGTACGTAGCTTACAAATTCCATCGAAACGTTCTCCACGGTAGTATTAAACATACGGCTCGCAAACAACGCTACGTACGCGCCGTTCCCGCTCGACGTCAGCTTTACGCCCGTGAAGTTGACGTTTTTGATAGTAGCATGCGCCACCGCGCCGAACAAACCGTTCATTCCAACGGTAAGGTTGGAAATGGTATGTCCCCTGCCATCAAACGTACCGCCGAAGCCTCTGGAATTTTCCCAGTAATTACCCGAATCTTCCAAAACCAGCCCCGTGCAGTCGATATCGTCAAGCAACACGTACGTACCGATGATTTTACCGTCGTATTTTCCCTTATGTCCGTAGGAATCTACGGTGTAATTTCTGCGGATATAATGCAAATCTTCCGCATTTTCGATAACCTTTGCCACGCTTACGCAGTTGAATTTATAAAATCCGTCCGCAGTAACCGCCAACAAGGTTTTTGCGCCTTCGCCGTCCTTGGCAAAACCGCTGGAAGCAAGAGACTCGTCTACGAAATACAGCACTTCGTCGCCGTTTATCTTGTCGGCAACGTCGGCAAAATACACCTTATCCAACGCGATGTCGTAAAAAGCAACTTTTCCATCCTCCGTCAAGTCCGTATATTGATTAGGCGCAACCGCCTTCAACGAGCAGGTGAACGACGCCGATTTCGTCGCGTCGAAAATAGACGTAGCCGTAATGGTGACGGACTCCCCGTTGTTTGCCGTTGCGGAAACAACGCCTAAGCCGCTTTGAATTTTTACGTTTTCATTATTCGACGTAATTTTTACGTAGTGATTGTCCAAAAGGAACTTATACGACGTCCCCGTAACAAGCTTGTCGACAGTTTCCACAAAGTTCACGCCGTTACCACGCACTTTTTCGTATACCGATTTCGAAACGGGAACGCGGTCTTCCAACGCCCAAAAGCTTCCGTCGAATTTTTGGTATTTGCCCTGCGCGCTTTTGTTGTCCACAAAATCGGCAATGGTATCAAACACAAGCGTTGCGTTAGACTTATCCTGCAACTCTTTCGTGCCGCCGATAACGAACACGTTTTTAATAGAAGCGAATTCGCTGCCGACCAGCTTCACCGAAGCGTTCGCGTTAATCGTCGCCTTGCTCACGTCCACAACGCAGTTGGTCACGTTCGCCGTAGCCGTGGGTTCTTTAAAGCTGAAAAACGAAGCACAATGGGTGTTTACCGAGCCGTTCCCTTCATAATGCTGCGTTCCGTCGCCTAAGGAATTGTACTGAATATACACGTTTTCTACCGAGCCGCCGCCCGCACCGCACACAAAACCGCTGTTTGCGGCAACGCTCGCGTTGGTAAACGAAACGTTTTTCACCACGCCGTCGATATGCAGCACACCGAACAACGCGCCCAACTGCTCGCCGTTGTCGATGCGCACACCGTCGACGTTATGGCCTTTCCCGTCGAAAACGCCCTTGAAGCCATACAAACCGCCGTTCGACCAGTTGCCTTCCACGGCAGCCCAAAGAGAATCCAAATCCGCAATTTTCGAAACGCATAAATCGTTGTATTCGATGTCGTTATCTAAAATGAAATAGCCGTCCCAAATCGCCGCATTTTTGTTGCACGCCTTCGAAAGCGCCGCCATTTGGTCAAATTCCGCTTTATCGCTGATGATTTTCGTATATAAATCGACGTCAACGGTATAGCTCGCCAAGCTCGTTTCTACAACAAGCTGACGGTTTTCACCCAAATCTGCCGCACTGGTGGGCAGTTTGTCCTTTTCTAATACAATCGCTTTGCTTTGCAAATCAAACGAACCGACGGACTTACCTTGATAGGTAACGCCTTGGACGTTTCCTTGCAACGCGGACGAAATTTCCAGCGGCGCAGGCTTTTCCACGCCCACTTCCACTACAAACTTTTCGCCCAAGTCAATCACGGGACGGTATACGTTGACGGAAATGGACACGGAATATTCTTTCCCGCCGACCACGCAAACGCCGATAACGTTCGTTTTCCCTTCGGAAACGGAAGAAAGCGTGTTGCCGTTTTTCACCGCTACTACGTCGGTGTTTTCGCTGTGCCAAGTCACACTTTGAACGGTAACGGCTTTATTATTTTGATAGGCGCTAACCAACGGCACAAGGGAAACAAAATCCCCCGCGTTCGTCGTCAGCGTGGACAAATCCACGTGATACCCGCCGTTATCAAACCCAACGTTATCGCTTAAAACTAGCGTAACGCCGCTGCTTTCCTTTACGGTGATTTTCACACTTCTAAAATACACGTGGTCACCGTGTTCAAGCGCCGCTATCAGCTTGGTTTCCCCTACCTTTAACGCGGTGATTTTTACGCTATTCCCTTCCTGCGAAAGGGATACCACGTCTTCGGGAAAATCTCCGTCGACAGACCAAATAAACACAGGATTTTTTACGTTTTCCGCCGCCGCGCTCAACGTATAGCTTTCGCCAACGCAAAAGGTAACCGATTCCTGCGTGACGGACAAAACGGGCACTCCGTCTTCCCCGCTATCCGGCGCGCCGGAATCCGTTGACGGAGAAGAATCCGAGCTTCCGCTTTGCGGTTGCTCCTTGTCACAGGAGCAACCCAATATGCAGAATATCGAACATATCGCCAACAAAGCCAAAAGTTTCTTTTTCATAAAATCCCCTTAATAATCTTATACGCCCCAGTCGTCATACAAGTCGCTTAAAGCGCCGTTCGCTTCGCGGTAAAGCTCGAAGCCAAGTGCTTGGCAATCGTTCTTGAACGCCGTACGCATTTCCGTTCTTACCGAACTCGAATAATCGTCGGCAAACCAAGTGCAAAGCACGTAGCGGGGGAACAGGCTCTCTTTCGTGATTCTGTCCTTAATCGCCGTCTTTTGCGCTTCGGAAAGACTCGTATCCGCGTCCACAGCCGCTTTCGCTTCGTCGCAAAGCGTTATCAAGCTATTACACCAATCCTTCGTCCAGTAAATGACGTCCTGAGACCAAAAATATTTTCCTTCCTTATTTTCAATATCATCGTAGATATGGCGGCCCAAACCGTCGTATTGATTTTCGATTTCTTCGCATCTTGCCACGATGGCGTTGAACATCTCGCGCATCTTGCTTGCGCCCGCGCCGAAGTAGTTGGTGAAATAAGTATTTAATACCGTTTCGTAATCCGCGGTTACGTCAAACATAAACTTGGAATCGATATAGCTCTTCAAATCGGTGAACGCCGTCATAGCCGATCTATCGTTCGCCTGACTCCACACGCCTTTCACGCCAAGGCTTGCCAAAATTTGATAGTTTTCCGCAGAAGCCTGCCACGTGTTATAAGGCAACATATACGACTTGAAGTTCGTACCGTATAACCAAAGGTATACGTTGTTAGAAAGTGCCGTCCACTTCTTAACCGTTGCAAGCGTTGCCGCGTTGCAGCTGTGGTTGAGATTTTCCGCAAAGAATCCGTCGATCGGCGCAAGCCATACCATTACGTTATCGTCGCACTTCAAGTAAACGGGGTTACCGTTACCGTCCGTTTGCAAGGAATAGCTGCCGTCGTCGTTGATTACGTAACGTTGCTTCAAGCTGTAATCGTCGTTTGCAGGCGCTTTTTCCGTAGAACGGTATGCAAGGAACGCAATATTCAGCTTTCTATCGCCGATTTGCGGTTGAATCTTCGCGTTAATTGCGTTCATCAAATCAATCCAAGCCGCCGCAAAGCCGCCTTCGCCGTACAGCGTGTTATAAAGCTTACAACGCGCACAAGTACAAGCGTCGTTGCCCGCGCTATCCATAATCGAGAAGGAAATATTTTCAATCGTGGGATATGCGTTGATTTGTACCATCATATTCGCTACGATAGCGTTTACCATCGCGTCGAATTCCGCAGCCGTACCGCCCGCCGTAGGACAAATTTGCGTCTTGTCCGCGGTGTACCAGTTTGCGTGCGAGCTGCCGTACGTTGCCACAGGCAAATAATCCAACGCATTGTGCATATCCATACCATCATTAGACGGAATCCACACGTCGGTATGCGCCTGCAAGCCCATACCAAAGGCTTCACTCGCCGTCAAATCCGTTTGCTGTTGACGATAAGTAAAGGAAGGTTCTTCCGTCAAATCCAAAGCGGGTAATTCCGCGCCGTCTTTGCTAAATACTACGCAGTCTTCGCTGATCATATCATAGCCGACCACTTCGCGCAAGAACGCCAACCCGCCCATACGGTAACCGTCCGCACCGTACGCCAAAATGAACACCGTTCTGCCCACTCTCTTAATCGCATAGCCTGCCGTACCGATTTCCGTTTCGCTAGGGCATACAAAGCCAAGGCCTTCCGCCAAATCCGCGTGTCCGAATACGATCGCGTAACGGTATTTGGTAATACTCGTAGGCTTCGCGGTCACGAAGGGCAGGGTTGCGCCCGTCGCCGAAGCAAGCTGATCTTGGAAGAAGAGCGCAAGCTCTTTCAAATCTTTACTTTCATAGTAAATCTTATACGGCGTTTCACCGTTCGTAACAAACGGAGCCGTTTCTACGTTGCCGTAAATTGCGGTTTCACAAGCAATTAAGTTGCTGATATCCACAAGTTCTTTTTCGCCTTCAATCAAGGCTTCGTACGCCGTGCGCGCTTCGTCAACCGAAGTCTTATCGCTCGCCGTCAAATTGTTGATAAGGTTTTGCACTTGCGCCACCGCGTCTTGCGAAATTGCCTTGGAATTACACGAGAAGATTGCGGAAATTTGCCAACCCGTAGTATTTGCACCCGAATCCACAACAAAGAATACGGCATAAGTATCGTTCAAAGTAATCACTTCGGCGTCAATCATTACCTGCGTCCATTCGCCGGCTTTCAAGGTCACGGAAGGTATTTCGTGCCAATCTTCCGTCGTACCGCCCGTAAACTTAGAGCCTACGTTGCTAGCGTTCGGGTTCTTAATCCAGAAATATAAGCAATCGTGACCAGCCGTTAAATTACTTCTCAGCGCACCTACATTAAACGCACCCATATCCGTAGCGCTGGACCAGCCTTGCGTGAAGTTATATATCGTACCAAATTCTTCGTGCGTTGCTCCGCTATCGGTAAACGCACCGAAGGTTAACCCTGTTGCCACTACGTCCTGCGCGTTTTCAGGCTTCAGCCCGATAATGGAAGCCACTTCCAAGGTAAAATCGGTTGCGCCGCTCCACATAGAAGCAAACCAGCTCGTCGTGAAGCAACCCAAGGACGTATCGAATTCTACTAAGCTCCATTGATTTGCTTCCACCCACGCTTTGTTCGTGGACGTATTATCTGCCGCAATATCATTATAATTGTTTTTATAGGTCGTACCCCAACCGTCGCCGCTGCCGTCGCCGTCCGCTACGAACAGGCAACCGCTTACGCTGCTTCTTACGTAGAAATAAATAGTCGTATATGCAGAAACGTTGGGGAAGTTTTTAAACAGAATAGATACGTTACCGCCCGCGCCGCTCGTACCCGTAAAGATAGTGCCTACCGTTTCGTCGGTAGAAAGCGCGCCCGTTACGGGAATGTCCGTCTTTTTAACAGCTGCACTGCCGGGGATAGCTTGCACGCCGCTTTCATCGGGCGTGTAAACAAGCTCATAGTTCGCCGCCTTCGCAAGAAGGACTGCATTTCTCAACGTTGCGTAGCCAACCACCATTCCCTTGCCTTCGTCGGACAAAGCGTCATACGCACTTTGCGCCGCGAACACCTTTGCCGCCGCGTCGGGCGTAGTGCCCGTAGGGATATTTTCAATCATCGCGTTTACTTTTGCTACCGCCGCTTCCAAACTGTTCGTTGCTTCGATTTCCGCTTCGTAAGCTTCCAAATCCGCAAGGTTGGTTACGTAGCCCTTTGCCGCGGACGACAGAGCTTCGTATTTCGTGCGCGCTTGGCTTACCAAAGCCGCGTCGATATTGTTAGGATTGATAGAATCAATGAGCGCAACGACTTCCGCCGCACTGTCATAGTTTTTAAGAATACCTTCCGCTCTAAGCAGCGTGGATTTGTTGGTAATCAACGCTTGCTGTTCGCTCGTCAAAGCGTCGTACGCAGCGCGTGCCGCTTCTACCGCAGCTCTATCCGCCGTCGTAAGCGAGTTGACGGGAATTGCGTTAATCAACGCAATCGTTTCTTTCACGTCCGCGTAGTCGGTGTAGATAATTTCTTCTTTTTCCGCCACAGGTCCTGCGTAAATATCCGAAAT
>JAZSGC010000099.1:0-6475 GCA_045532525.1 Candidatus Scatosoma sp. | reverse complement strand
AAAAGTAAGAGCCATAAACAAAGACAGGGCTAAAAAATGCTTGACATCCCAAAAAAGGTATGGTATAATAGCTATGCTGTAATATGGGATAAGACGGCATTCGGGAAGATTTTTCACGAAAACAGAGTATAAACGACGGCTGAATTTCCGTGCTATGAAGCGGAAATTCGGCGTGTTTCGTTGTTAAAAGTACGCCACGCCAAAAGGCTTCCAAAGCTTAAAAAATTGGAAGAAAAGGCTTGGTGCGTTCTTTCATGTTATCAGGAAATTTTTTCCTAAGTATCCAAAAACAGGAATACGAAAACAATACGGACAAGACCACGTAGGCATTTTCCACTGCTGAACAAGTCGTTCGTTCGCAATATATCATCATTATTATTAAAAAAAGAATTTAACGGAGGACAGAATCAATGGCACGTATTGCCGGTGTAGATTTACCCAGAGAAAAAAGAGTGGAAATCGGCCTTACCTACATCTACGGTATTGGTTTGACCACGTCCAAAAAGATTCTCGCGGAAACGGGTATTAACCCTGATACCAGAGTTAAGGATCTCGACGAAAACGACGTTTCCAAATTGAGAGAATATATCGATCATAACCTTAGAGTAGAAGGTGAACTTCGCAGCGAAGTTTCCTTGAACATCAAACGCCTTATGGAAATCGGCTGCTATCGCGGCATCCGTCACAGAAAGGGTTTGCCCGTACGCGGTCAGAGCACGAAGAGAAACGCTCGTACGCGTAAAGGTCCTGCGCGCGCAATCGCAGGCAAGAAGAAGTAATAGGAGGCGATAGAAAATTATGGCAGAAATGAAAAAGAAAGTCGTTTCCAGAAAGCGCAAAGAAATTAAGAAGATTGACAAAGGCCAAGTGCACATTCAATCTACGTTCAACAACACGATTGTCACCGTAACGGACGTATACGGTAACGCAATTTCCCAATCCAGCGCAGGCGCTCTTGGCTATAAGGGTAGCAGAAAGGGCACTCCGTTCGCGGCGCAAATGGCTGCTGAAACGGCTGCAAAGGTTGCGAAAGAACACGGTCTTAAATCGGTTGAAGTATACGTTAAAGGTCCCGGGGCAGGTAGAGAATCCGCTATCCGCGCACTTTCCGCTTGCGAACTTGAAATCACGTTGATTTCCGACGTTTCCCCCATTCCTCACAACGGTTGCAGACCCCCGAAGCGTCGTAGAGTTTAATCAGGAGGCAGTAAATAGTTATGGCTATCAATAAATATAACAAATTAAAGAGATGCAGATTCCTTGAACTTGATCCTACCGCAGTAGGCTGCTTCAAGAAATCCATCAGAACGTCCGGTAGAAAGGGCAAGAAAATCAGCGAATACGGCTTGCAGCTCCGCGAAAAGCAGAGAGCAAAGTTCATCTATAACGTAAGCGAAAAGCAATTCCGTCACTACTATGATATGGCTGAAAGTATGAAGGGTGTAACGGGTGAAAATATGCTTGTTCTTCTTGAAAGAAGATTGGACAACGTTATTTACAGAATGGGCTTGGCAACGACGCGTTTGCAGGCAAGACAGCTTGTTTCCCACGCACAGTTCCAGGTAAACGGTAGAAGAGTAAACATTCCTTCCTATCTCGTTAAGCCCGGCGACGTAATTTGCGTTAAGGAAAGCAAGAAAAATAACGGTTATTTCACGGCAATTAAAGAATCGAAAGCACCCGGCCTTGTTAAGTGGGTTGAATTCGATAGAGAAAAACTTGAAGGAAAGGTATTGGCTCTTCCTACCAGAGAAGATATCGACAGCCAGATTGCAGAGCATATGATTGTCGAATTGTACTCCAAATAATTAGCTATCAGGAGGTAACATAATGATCGAAATGGATATGCCCAAGCTCGAAGTGCTTGAAAACAACGACTTTTACGCAAAGGTGGTTTGTGAGCCCTTGGAGAAAGGTTTCGGTCTTACTATTGGCAACTGCCTTAGAAGAATTTTGCTTTCCGCATTGCCCGGCGCAGCGGTAGAAGGCATTAGATTCCTTGACGGCAGCGTAAAACACGAAATGTCCGCGGTTGCAGGCATTAAAGAAGACGTTACCGAAATCGTTCTCAACCTTAAAACGCTTGCAATCAAAACGAAAATCATCGATAAAGATTACGAAAAGGTTCTCCACATCTGCAAAGAAGGTCCTGCCGTTGTAACGGGTAAAGACCTTAATATTGATGCGGAAATCGAAGTAATCAACGCCGACCAGTACATTTGTATGATCGACGAAGGTGCAAAGCTTGACGTTGAGCTTACCATCGGTAGAGGTAGAGGGTATACTTCCGCTAAGGAAAAATCCAAACCCATTATCGATTACATCGCAATCGATTCGCTTTACACGCCCGTGCAAAAGGTCAACTACACCGTAGAACCTACCCGCGTAGGTCAGGACGTAGACTATGACAAGCTCACGTTGGAAGTATGGACGGACGGCACGTTCTCCGGTAAAGAAATTATTTCTTTGGCGGCGAAAATTATGCAGGACCATATCGGTTTGTTCGTAAATCTCAGCGAAACGATTAAGGGTATGGATATTCTTGTCAAGACGGAAGACGACAAGCAGCAACAAATTCTCAAAATGGCAATTGAAGAAATGGACCTTTCCGTTCGTTCCTACAACTGCTTAAAGAGAGCAAACATTCACACCGTCGAAGATTTGACGAAGAAGACGGAAGACGATATGTTGAAGGTAAGAAACCTTGGCAGAAAGTCGCTTGAAGAGGTCATTCAAAAGCTTGAATCTTACGGCCTCGCATTAAAACAACAGGAGGATTAAAATTATGCCCAGAAAATTGGGGAGAACGTCCAAAGAAAGAAACGCGTTGCTCAGAGGCTTAGCTTCTCAGCTTCTTTGGTACGGTAAAATTGAAACGACCGCAGAAAAAGCAAAAGAATTGCGCTCCTACGTTGAAAAACTTATCACGAAAGCTATCAACACCTACGACGATAACGTAGAATACGAAGTAGTTAAGAAGGACGCAAAGGGCAAGGAAGTTAAGGCTACGGCTGTAAAGGACGGCGCAAAGAAGCTTGCGGCTCGTCGCGCGATTATGGCAAAGACCTACGACTTGCAGGAAATCAAGGGCTTCAACGAAAAGAAGAGTGAATTCAAGGCAAGAACGGCTGACGTTCAGCATCCTTTGATGGACAAGCTTTTCAACGAAATCGCGCCTAAGTACGCAGCTCGTAAAGAAGAACTTGGCCAAGGTGGCGGCTATACGAGAATTTATCTTCTCGGCGAACGTCGCGGCGACGGTGCAGAAAGCGCAATCATCGAATTGGTTTAAGGAATAGCTAATAGAAAACACCCTTACAAATCGTAAGGGTGTTTTTAATTGTAGAAACGTATAGAAAAGAAAAACCGCTTGCGACGTTGCAAGCGGTTTGCGTATACCATTTACTTAATAAATCGAGTGCAAGCCACGCCAAGCGCACCGGGTCCGATGTGGCAAGAAACGCTAAGTGGCAGGGCGTCCGTGAAATGTATGGGAATATTCGGCATCAATGCTCGGAACTCCGCAATAAATTTTTCCGCCTCCGTAGGATTGTCCGTATATGCAGCGGAAACGCACATTTCGCCGCGTGCAACGTATTCCGCAAACTGAGTTTCCAGCTCCTTTTTCAAAGCGTCTTTAAGTATTTCACGCGCCTTATTGCTTCCGCGCGCAAGCAGGTATTTGTCTAATTTTGCGCCGTGGATTTGTAAAACGGGCTTAATTTTTAAAATAGAGCCAATCATTGCGCCGGCGGGGGTAACCCGTCCGCCCTTTTTTAAATATTTCATCGTATCGACAGCGATATAGATGGCGGAATCCGCGCTCGTTTCTTCCAAATATTCTTTGATTTTAGCCGCTGATTTGCCGCTCTCGCGCAGCTTTACCGCGTCAAGAACACTTTCCTTTAAGGTGATGGAAACGCGGCGATTATCTACGACGAAGATCTTCCCGTCAAAATCCTTACTAAGCATTTCCGCCGTTGCGCAGGCATTGCTCAATCCCGACGACATAGGGATATGCACGATTTCGTCATAATCCTTTAAAATATTCGTCCAAAAATCCGTCAAATCGCCGATACTGGGTTGAGAAGTAGAAACGTTGGCTTCGTCATCAAGTAGCTTGTAAAAGCGCTCCTGTGAAAGATTGACGTTTTCAAAATAGCATTCGTCATTGATCAAAAAGGGCATCGGAAGGACAAATACGCCGTTGGGCAAGTCCTTACTAAGCCCGCTATTGCTGTCTGTTACAATGGCAATCTTTTTTGCTTTACTCATAAAAATCCTAATGTAATAATTTTTTGTTACATTTATATCATAGCATTTTTATGTATATATGTCAACCAAGTAACTATCCTTTTCACAAAAAAGTCACTATTTTTTATGACAAAATGTTCATAAACTTGTGTGTATATATTTTTCACGAAAAATATCGCAAAAAGGGGAAAGTCAATTTACAAAACCGAAAAAAAGTGCTATAATGTACTTAGTAAACGTAGGGGATAAAATATGCACTCTTTGAAAGAATTATATCGAATTGGCAAAGGTCCGTCATCGTCGCATACGATTGGGCCGGAACGTGCCTGTAAGCGTTTTTTAGCGGAAAATCCGCAAGCGGACGCATTTGTGGTGCGCTTGTTTGGTTCGCTTGCAAAAACGGGTAAAGGGCACGGAACGGACGCCGTTATCCGCAGCGTTTTGCCTAACGTACGCATTGAATTTGACGCGCTGGCGGAATGTCCGCATCCGAATACAATGGAACTCAACGCGTACATGGGTGGGGTCAATGCCGCAAAAATGCTCGTTTATAGCGTTGGTGGCGGCGCGATAAAAATCGAAGGCGTATTAGATGACGAGGGGGCGGAAATATACGATTTAAACACCCTTTCGGAAATTCGTGCGTATTGTAAAGAGAAAGGGATGCCGCTTTATGAATACGTTTACGAGCGTGAAGGGAAAGAGATTAAGGACTACCTTCTTGAGGTTTGGCAAACGATGAAGCAAGCCATTTCTAATGGCGTAGCAAAAAGCGGTACGCTGCCCGGCGGTTTAGACGTGGAACGTCGCGCCAAAATCTTGTACGACGGGGCAATGAGTAACGAAGGGGCAGAAGCGCGCGAAAATCGCCTTGTATGCGCATATGCGTTTGCGGTCAGCGAAGAAAATGCCTCAGGGGGTACGATCGTTACCGCGCCGACCTGTGGTGCTTGCGGCGTTTTGCCTGCGGTTTTGTATTATATGCAGGAACGCAAAGCATATACCGACGAAGAAATCGTGAATGCATTAGCAACGGCAGGGCTTATCGGTAATTTAATAAAAACCAATGCTTCTATTTCAGGCGCAGAATGCGGCTGTCAGGCGGAAATCGGTAGCGCTTGCTCTATGTCTTCCGCGGCGCTAGCGCAGTTGCAGGGGTTGACGCTGGGACAAATTGAGTATGCCGCCGAAGTGGCGATGGAGCATCATTTGGGGCTGACGTGCGACCCCATATGCGGCTTGGTGCAAATTCCCTGTATAGAGCGGAACGCCGTGGCGGCTATGCGCGCAATCAATGCGGCGTCTTTGGCGTATTTCCTTTCGGATAGTAGAAAAATCTCTTTCGACCTAGTGGTAAAGACGATGTACGAAACGGGAAAAGACCTTGGAAAATCCTATCGTGAAACGGCGGAAGGCGGGCTGGCAAAGCTGTATAAAAAATAAAAATGGTGGGGGCAGGTATGCGTTGAAATTATTTTTTAGCGATTTCCACGCGGTTTTTTCATAGAAAGAAAATGTCCCTAAAAAAAGTTCAAAATTTTTATCAAAAACAATAAAAAAACGCTTGACAAAATTGTGTAAATAGATTATTATATACAAGCGCTTGTTTGTGAGTGCAAGTTGTGGCCCAGTAGCTCAGTTGGTTAGAGCGCCAGCCTGTCACGCTGGAGGTCGACGGTCCGAGCCCGTTCTGGGTCGCCACAGTTGCCTTGGTAGCTCAGTTGGTAGAGCAGCAGACTGAAAATCTGCCTGTCGGTGGTTCGATTCCGCCCCAAGGCACCACAAACAAATCCAACCCAGCGGGTTGAACGGACAGCATAGGCAATGATTTGCCGGTGTAGCTCAATGGCAGAGCAGCTGATTTGTAATCAGCAGGTTGTGGGTTCGAGTCCAATCACCGGCTCCACAACAAAAAAAATATATGGGCAGATTCCAGAGCGGCCAAATGGATCAGACTGTAAATCTGACGTCTTCGACTTCGGTGGTTCGAATCCACCTCTGCCCACCAAGAAAACCCTAAAACGAACCACTCGTTTTAGGGTTTTCTTTTTAGGTGAACTGAGTTGTCTTGATGAAACGCCGTATTCTCGGTGGTTCGCGCGAGGAGGCGAGAATTGCTAAGTTTGTGCCTCTCACAGAGTTTATCGCCGACGACACTTTGGCGTTAGCTAATCTCCACCTCTGCCCGCCATAAAGAAACCATAATATTGATACGAAAAAT
>JAZSGC010000105.1:0-14289 GCA_045532525.1 Candidatus Scatosoma sp. | reverse complement strand
AGCGTCACAGCTTTTTCAAGCGCAACGCGAATCTCGTCCGTCATTTTTCCCTGCTCTGTAATAGCGTTTGCAACTTCTTCCTTTCGCTTTTGCAAATTGCGCAAGTATGTAAGCCTATCGAAAAGCTCGCGCAAAACCTGATCGTCGCAAGCACCCGTCATTTCTTTGCGATAACGCGCGATGAACGGAATGGTGTTCCCTTCGTCGATTAAATCAATAATATTACGCGCGTGCGTGGGGGTTAAATTGAATTCATTTGTGATAATTTGTAAAATATCCATTACTGTACCTTTATTTTTATTTTAAGACTATAAAAGTCCTTTTGTTTTAAGTGAATTGTCTTTGAACACACCGTCAAGCGCTTCTTGCCAAATTTGCAGAGAAAACCGCGGATTGGCAGGGCTTGTGGACGGCAATTTTTGATAGGGAATGCTTATATTTTCATATCTTTGTAAAAACAACTGATAGGCTAAATTCCCGTTTAAAAAGATTTTTTCTATGCTTGCCGTGGCAAAAATTTCGCTTAAATCGGCAATTTCCGCATTCTTGATAGACGCGTCGGATGACCCGACAATATCGCACGAGAGCGCAATATCCCAAAGCGCAATTTTATGCCGAAGTAAAAAAGCTCTTTTCTCTTCTATCGTTTGCGGAATATTTTCGTGAAAATACCCGCATACCGTCTTCCAAAATCGGTTTTGCTTATGACCGTAATAAAAAGCTATTTCACGGCTTTTCACGGACGGAAAGCTACCTAAAATCAAAACCTTGCTATACTTGTTATAAACGGGCGGAAACCCCACTTCACGCTGTAAAATCCCTTTCATTTTAAAGGCTTAACGGGGTATCCGTATTCCCGACGAGCGCCACGGCTTTTTCCTTTTCATCAAACATCACTTCCAAGGTTTCGCACGCGTCCTGATAGGTCATTGCATTGATACGGCTAAGTTTTTCCTCAAAATCAAAAATCCTATTGAAATTGAGCATATATCTACCGTACAAAAGCATTTGCGAATTGCTGCTTTCGTTACTGAAAAACATTCCCGACTTCATTTGCTCGCGGCTACGCATAAACTCGTCTTCCGTGATTCCGTTTGTTTTTATATCTTTGATGACGCCGTTAATTGCTTCGTACGCCTGCTGTAAATTGTTGGGATTTACCCCCGCGTAAATATTTTGCGCGGCACATTCCGAAAAGGCGGAAACATAAGAGTAGACCGAATAGGCAAGTCCGCGTTTTTCGCGCACTTCTTGGAAAAGCCTTGCGCTCATCGAACCGCCCAACACGGAATTGATTGCCGCCACGGTATCCTCGCGCTTGTCCCCGCGCGGTACGGCGGGATAAGCGATTGCTAAATGCATTTGTTCGATGGGTTTGCGTTTTACCAAAGACAAATGGGGCTTGATAATTTTCTTTTCTCGCTCTTCAAATTCCCCTTTGGGTAAATCGCCGAAAAAGCTTTCCACCAGCGCAGCCGCGGTTGTGCCGTCTATTGCGCCTGCGAACGAAATAACGATATTTTCGGGACAGTAACGCGCCTTTTTATATCGCGAAATATCCGCTACGGTGAAGCGTTTTACGTTTTCAGCCGTGCCAAGAATGTTGCGTCCATAATTTTCTTTACCGTAAAAGGCTTGAGAAAGCAAGTCTAAACACAAGTCTTCGGGCGTGTCTTCATTCATTGAAATTTCTTCGCAAACCACCCCTTTTTCCCGCTCCATTTCGTCTTCGGGGAAGGTAGAATGCAAAAATAAATCGGAAAGCAGTTCAAAACACGTGGCCGTGTGGTCGGAGGTGCATTTAGAATAATAACAAGTCATATCCTTGCCGGTAAATGCGTTGACCTGTGCGCCGATACGATCGAACGCGTCGGAAATTTCAAACGCCGTGCGCTTATTCGTGCCCTTGAACTGCATATGCTCGATGAAATGCGAAATTCCGTCTTCCAAGTCCGTTTCCGAGCTCGCCCCCGTACCGACGAGTATACCCATCGTTACGGACATCAAGCCTTGCATTTGTTTAACGACGAGCCGAAGACCGTTTGCATATTTTTTTTCGTATACCATTATCCTTTCTCCTGTAAATTTTCCGATACCGTTATCGGAGTTAAATCAATGCTTTTATAGTACGCCAAAATATCGTCTAACGCTTCCGCGGTTTCCGCCGTCGGATGCATTAAGATGAAATCGCCCTTTTGCACGTTTTTCGTGGCGCGCGAATATATTTTTGAAACGTTATGATCCCGCCAGTCGATGGTGTCCTTAGACCAAAGAATGGTTTTCATATTCAAAGCCTTGCAGGCGGAAAGCGTAGCGTTTCCGTACGCGCCTGACGGCGGGGCAAATAACGTAGGCGCAACCCCTACCGTGAGCTCGATAAATCGGTTGCAGGTATAAATTTCCTTTTGATTATCGACAAAATTAAGCTTATCGTGGTCCTTGTGGAAATAGCCGTGATTGCCCAGCTCGTGTCCCGCCGCAAAAATATCGCGCAGGCACGCTACGTTATCGTCCGCCCAACAACCGCCTATAAAAAAGGTGGCTTTGGCGTTGAATTCTTTCAATACGTCCAAAATTTTATAAACTTCTTCCGTCCCCATATACACGTTGAACATCAACGAAACGCCAACGGCATTTTCACCTGCCGAACGGTATATCTGTGCAAGCGACGCTTCCGTGGGAATTTCGTTCCCATTCGGCGAAAGACAAAGCGCGCCTACGGACAACGCCAACACGCCGAGAACAACGTTCGGCACGGCTTTTTTAATAATTTTTCTTGAAGAATGAATTTGTTTTTTGGACATAACGGCACACCTTAAAAAAGAGTTTAATTTATCCTATTTTTCTTTTTTAACGGTTATGCTTGATTGTCGATTTTTATTCCGTTAACGAATTTTAACGATTGTAACGCCCGCTTCGCCTTCTCCGTATTTCCCCAGCCGATAGCTTTCCACGTGTCTGTTTCCGCGCAAGAAATCGTGAATGCCTGCACGCAGCTTGCCCGTACCAACACCGTGAACTACGCGCACCTCTTCTAAGTTGGCTATCACAGCCGAATCGATAAAGGCTTCTACTTCGGGCAAAGCTTCCGCTACGGTAAGACCGATAACGTTGATTTCTAAAGACGGCATAGGCTTAGGGTTCAAAGACTTTTTCAGCTGTATCTTTTCGGGCTGTCCTTTGCCTACTTTCTTTTTTATAGTTTGTGTAACTTGCGGTGAGATTAAAACGGATAAATCGGAAATCTTGCTGCGAAGCCGCATATTTCCGCACAAAATCTCCGCTTCGCCCTTAGGCAAACGAATACTTTGCACCACGCCTTCTTGCCCCGCGTTGCCGACGTATACTTTCATACCAACCTTTAACTTTTCCGCGGAGATGGGCGCGTATTGTTTGAGCGTGTTTTCTCCGTCCTGTTCGCTGTCGTATACCTTATCCGATATTTTATTTTTCAGTGTGCGCGCTTTAATCAAATCGGCTTGAGTCAGCTCTTCCTTGGCGAAAATTTCTTCGATTTCCTTTAAGAATTCTTCCGCTTCCGCCGATTTTTCGTTGATAATTCTACGAGATTCCGCTTTTGCGGAAACGTACAATTTTTCCTTTTCTTTTTTGAGCTTTTCCCGCTCTTGTTCTAAAAGAATAATCTTTTCTTCCCATTCCCGCTTTAAAAGGTTGGTTTCACGGAGAATATTTTCCGCTTGAATACGGCTTTCTTCCGCACTTCTTACGATATTTTCAAACTTTTGCGCGTCCGAAGAAAGGTTGCCCAAGGCTTCTTGCAAAATGCTTTCCTTTAAGCCCAAACGTCTAGAAATCGCCAAAGCGTTACTCGACCCAGGCAAACCGATTCGCATCACGTACAAGGGTTGCAGGGTATCGGCGTCAAATTCCATACAAGCGTTTTGTATGCCGTCCGCGGAAAAAGCAAACTCCTTTAATGCGGTATAGTGCGTGGTTACCACCCCCGTACAGCCGCTTTTTAAAAGGTGAGAAACGATGGCTTTCGCCAAAGCCTGTCCTTCGTCGGGATCTGTGCCGCCACCAAGCTCGTCAATCAAAATTAGGCTGTTTTTATCCGCTTTATCTACAATGTCGATAATGTTGGTGATATGCGAAGAAAAAGTGGAAAGACTTTCTTCAATGCTTTGCAAGTCCCCTACGTCGCAATAGATTTCGTCAAAGGTAGAAAGCGTAGCTTTTTTAGCCGGAACAAACAAGCCGCACATCGCCATTAAGCAAAACAGCCCCACCATTTTCAGCGTAACCGTTTTGCCGCCCGTATTCGGGCCGCTGATAAGCAAGAAACGATAAGCGTCGCCAAGCGCAATGCTGACGGGCACGACCTTTTTTCTATCGATAAGCGGGTGTCGCCCCATTTGAATATCTATGACGCCGCTATCGTTCATTTTCGGCATCACGCAAGAGAGCTTATACGCGTATTCGGCGCGGGCATAAATGCAATCAATTTCTTCTAAGGTTTGAATATCAACCTGTAACTCCGTAGCCATAAAGCCAACGCGGCGGGATAACTCCCCTAAAATCCGCTCCACTTCTTCCCTTTCGTCGATATGCAAGGAACGAAGCTCGTTATTCATTTCTAATACTTCTTCCGGCTCGATAAAAAAGGTTGCGCCGCTTGCCGAACGGTCGTGAATAAAGCCTTTAACGTTGCGCTTATATTCCGCGCGTACAGGCAATACGTAACGATTATCGCGCATTGTAACAATCGCGTCTTGTAAATATTTTGCGTCCGAGCCCGTTAAATATTCGCTCAACCGCGAACGAATACGCTCGTTTAAGATACGGATTTCACGACGAATAGAATACAGCTTATCGCTTGCAAAATCGCTTACCTCGGAATCATTTAAAATTTTTGTGCGAATGTCCTCTTCCAAATTTTCGTCGAAATACAAACGGTCGGCAAGCGCTTTCATTCCCGTTACCGTATCGTCGTTTACCGCGCTGATATTTCTATGCGCAATACGGACGGAGCGTAAAAGATTTTCCGCCTTTAACAATTCGCCGCACGAAAGGGTAGACCCTTTTTGCGCGCGTTCGATTTCATCGTCGAAAGATGGGAAAAATTCCACTTTTGCAAGCCCGTGCGTAAAGAGCAGCGCAACGCTTTCTTCGGTAAGCTTCAAGCTTTGGTTGACGTCTTTTACACAATTTGCAGGCTGCAAATTCCTTACCCTTTCCTTGCCACCTTCCGTCACGGCAAACTCCGCTACGGCGCAAAGAATTTTATTCAATTCGGTTTTTTCAATCGCTCTTTGGTTCATTCGTTTTACCTATTATAACACGCCGCGTTTCAAATGTCCCGACGTATATTTCGTATACATCTCTTTTTGACGAGTTTCGTTATTCCTTACCACCACCGCAGCTTCGCGCTTTTCGACAAGAGTTAAATTAAGCAGTTGTCCCACGCCAGCCAAACCGACGCCGACCAAGTCCGCACAGTTAAACACTTCAAAACGACAGCTTCCGCCCGCGGATACGTATCGGCGTACGGGGAACACTCGTCCCGCTTCGTCCGTCAACTCGTACACGCCCCGCTTATCGCAAGCCGCGCAGGTTTTCCCAAACGGGCAGTAGCATAAATCCATTATTTTTATGTTTCCCGACGACAGCATAAAAGCCCGCTCGCCGCATAAATCTTGCCCTTCCTTTTCGTTGAGCTCTTTGGATAGAGTATAGTAGGCAAGCGCGGGACGGCGCAAAAGCTTATCCACAGCGATACGGTTGGTCAAATTCAGTCCCGTGCCCGCAAAAATTTTCAAGCCGTGCTCTTCCGCAAAAATAATACCGCCGAAATTTTCGGCATAGATCCCGCAAATGTCCGTTTGGCGTAAATATTCTTCGATAGCCAAGACGTCCTTTCCCGTTGCGAACGCGGGAAAATACAAATACTTTTCAAACTTACCTGTGGTGAACGAGTTTGGCAAAGGCTGCGTAAAATCGCTTGGTTTATAGATAGCCACGTCCGTTTTTACTCCCGAAAAATCGGTAGCTATGACCGCAAGTTTATCGTTTTTGCCTTGCAAATTCGGCACAATGATAGGCTGATATCCATACGAAGCGTTTGTATTTTTCGTCAAGCTTTGATACACCGACGTATACAATGCACGGCGCAAGGTGTTTAATTCGGATTTTGCAAGAAAAACGTTGCCTTGTAAATCTATCCTTTCAAATGCAACGTCAAAAGGCAAGCCGTCCGTTTTTAAAAAGCAATTCTTCAATTCGTTTTGCGTAAGCGGACAATTTTTTGCCGTTTGCAAAGGTTTTTCGTCGGTATACCGAACGTCGCCGCATTCGAGTACGGGACTTTCCCCTTCGTGGAAATACAAGGAAACGGATATTTTTACTCGTTTTTCCGTCGATAAAAGTTTACCATTCAGCGCCGTATCCGTCGTAATAAATACGCCGTCGCCGTTTTTTAAACGCGTTTTGGAATTTATGATAAAAGCCCTGCCTTCCTGTTTAAAAAAGGTTGCGCCGCCGAGCTCTTTTCCGTCGCGTAAAATTTTAAAGGCGTCGCCTTGCGAAGGCTTAAACTGGCTTTCGACGTAAAATTTCCCGTTTATTACCTTTACCACGCCTACTTTTTCGCCAAGATGCCCTTGTACCGCCGTAGACAAAAAGCGTTTATCTTGTCCAAATGCAAGCCCTTTGGTGTAGTTACCGCGGTTGTACGTGCGTTTTAAGTTAGACAACGCGTCAGTATTTTGTACACCGTCCAAAAGTTGGCGATAATAGGAAACAGCCGCCGCAACGTATTCTGCTCGGCGCATTCTGCCTTCGATTTTAAAGGAGGTAACCCCCGCCGCAATAAGCTTTTGCACGTCCTCGCCGACGCATAAATCGGATAAAGAAAGCGCGTAAGACTTCTCGTGGTTATCGTTGCGGTTATAAGCATAAAGCTTCCTGCACGGCTGTTTGCATCTACCGCGATTGCCGCTATTCCCGCCCGCAAACGAAGAAAAATAGCATTGCCCCGAAAAACAAGTGCACAGCGCGCCTTGTACAAAGACTTCCGTTTCTATAATTTTTGTAATTTTACCGATTTCGTTTAAAGGCGTTTCTCTTGCCAAAATCACGCGGGAAAAACCGCATTCTTGCGCAAACTTAGCCCCTTCTACGCTGCAAATCCCCGCTTGGGTGCTGGCGTGCAATACGATATCGGGATACAGCTCGTGCAAGGCTTTGCCAAGCAACAAATCCTGCATAATAATGGCGTCCGCGCCCGCATTCCAAGCGAAAAGCAGATTCTTGATAAAATCGGAAACTTCCCCGTCCTTGACAAGCGTATTCATTGCTACGTACACTTTTACACCGCAGCAATGCGCCCGTTCAACAAGGCGTTGAAAGGCGGAATTATCAAAATTTTCAGCACTTTGCCGCGCGGAAAAGGCGGAAAGCCCTAAATATATGGCGTCCGCGCCGCTATGGATTGCGGCGTTTGCGCACGATTCGTTGCCTGCCGGGGCGAGAATTTCTAACATTTTATCTTCCTATACTGCGTGTAATCAATTCTTCCGAAGCGTCGTAACCCATACTTTGCAAACGGAAATTACGCGCTGCAACTTCGATGATGATTGCCAAATTACGGCCGGGGCTGACGGGAATGGTCAGCTTGGGTACCTTGATATCAAAATAACTGGTGGTGGACATTTCGTCGCCGATTCTATCGTATTCCTTGCCCTGCTGCCAGTTTTCCAGCTGAATAACAAGCTGTATTTTCTTTTCGTCTAAAACCGAGCCGGAACCGTACATACTTTTAACGTTGATAATGCCGATACCGCGAAGCTCCATAAAGTAACGAATGATATCGGGTGCCGTGCCGTATAATTCGTTGGCGATTTCCTTGATGATTACGCTGTCGTCCGCAATCAGACGATGACCGCGTTTGATAAGCTCCATTGCCGTTTCGCTTTTTCCTACGCCGCTTTTGCCCGTGAGTAAAATGCCCACGCCGAATACTTCCATCAATACGCCGTGTTCACTGATCGACGGTGCAAGAAGACGGTTGAGATAAATAAATAAGTCGCTCATTAAGTCCGTAGTCATTTTCGGACTTCTAAAAATGGGACAAGTATATTTTTTTGCAGTTTCCACCAACTCGGGAAGGGCAGGCAAATCACGGCTTAACATAATGCAAGGTAGCTCGCCGTGAGAGAGTAATTGTTCTAATTTCCCCTTTCTATCTTCTGCGGAAAAGGTGCGCAAATACTCGTATTCGGATAAACCCAGCACGATGATGCGGCGAGCATCAAAATAGTTAAAAAAGCCGCCTGCAAGCTGTAAACCGGGGCGTTCTACGCTCATACTTGCCAAGGTCACCACGCCGCGACCCGTGTATACGATTTCTAAGTTTAAATCGGACGCAAACTTGTCCAGCATAACGCTTTGCGTAACTTGTACGTTCAAAATTATTCCTCCGTATATCCGTATTTCTCAATGACGTATGCAACCGCATCGTCGTCGTTGCTCAAATGCAACGGAATGGCTCGCGCTTTCAAGCTTTCGTCCGCATTGAGAACGGCAAAGCCAAGCGCTGCTCTCTCTATCATTGATATATCGTTGATTTGATCTCCGATGGCAATCGTTTTATCTATATCTAAGCCGTAACGTGCCGCAAGAAATTCTACAGAAGTCCCCTTGGAATAGTTCTTATTGCCAACTTCCACCAAAAACGGACTACTTCTCGTCACTTCACAACCGTTAAAGTTTTCTTTTTCTAATTCCAAGCGAATTCTTTCGTTGTCTTCGGGCGCGAGCATTGCAAGGATTTTAAAGGGCTGCATACCGCTTTCTTTCACAAACTGGGAAATGGGTCTATCCGTAACAAGCTCGGCATTTACTTTTACAACCCCTTGATAATAGTGCAAATACTCATCGTCCATATTGCTGTAATACGTCCACAAATCATAGACCTGAATATGTAAACCGCGCGCTTCCATTTGCCGACAAATGGTCACGGCAACGTCGTTGGGAATTCTCCCTTCCAACAAAACCTCATTTGTTTGTATATCGACGATAACGCTACCTTGTCCGCAACAAACTACGCCTGCCAAACCCAGCTCCTTTACTCGCGGCAAAATGCCCGCAGGCATACGCCCCGTGGAAACGGCAAACCTGCCACCGTCGGCTACGTAACGGGAAATCCGAGCCTTGGTTTCTGCACTCACCGTACCGTCGGAATGTGCAAGCGTTCCGTCAAAATCGCTTACAATCAGTTGATAGTTAATCTTTCGCATTATAATTCGTCCTTAAAATACGCGCGTATTTTCTTCGCCAACTCTTCCCCGACGCCTTCCACTTCGCACAAAGCTTTTTCGTCGGCGGACATTATTTTATCGATTGTACCAAACTTTTCCAACAGCGCTTTGCGCTTTTTCACGCCTACGCCGTCTATCTCTTCTAAAACCGAAGCGAGATTGCGTTTGGAATGTAGGCTACGGAAATAGGTGATAGCGAAACGATGCGCTTCGTCACGAATACGTTGCAGCATTTTCAGCGCGTAATCCCGATGGTTGATACGAATACTCTCTTGCGAAAAAAGGGTAAATATCTCTTCTTCTTTTTCAGCAAGGGAAATAAGCTCGATATCCCTCACGCCCATTTCGTCAAAAACTTCTTTTACCGCGGAAAGTTGACCTTTACCGCCGTCAATGATAATTAGGTCGGGCTTGGGAAAGCGTTCTTCTTCGTCCGTGCCTAATTTTGACAATCTACGCCGCATCATTTCCTGATGGGAAGCGTAGTCGTTTGCACCTTCCACCGTTTTGATTTTAAAACGACGGTAACTGCTTTTTTCCGCTTCCCCATCGATAAATACGACCATTGACCCAACCTTATCCACGCCGCTGATAT
The DNA here is from genome assembly GCA_045532525.1 of Candidatus Scatosoma sp. Classification (GTDB taxonomy): domain Bacteria; phylum Bacillota; class Clostridia; order Christensenellales; family Borkfalkiaceae; genus Scatosoma. The sequence continues at coordinate 4,416 of JAZSGC010000105.1, read as the reverse complement.
TGGAAATATCGTAACACTCCATACGTTTGGGGTACTTTTTCAGTCCCAAAAGCTGTTGCAAGCGCGCACACGCGTTTTTGGTCATATCGTCCTTATGCTTGATTTTATCAATGGATTTAGATAAATATTCCGCGGCATTCTTCTCCGCCATATCTAAAAGCTGCTTTTTAACCCCCTGCTTTGCCAAAACAACGGTAGTTTTTTTGCCGAAGCTCTCGTAAAAATATTTTTCTAACAAGTCCTTTTCGCAAAAGCCCTGCACAATGATTTCGTCGGGCAATTCGTGATGCGAATAAAACTGAATAATGAATGCCGTCAAGGCGTCCGTTTCCGAAAAGGAACAGTCTTCCAAAGCAAAATTACTGCTGCCTTGCATTATTCCGCCGCGCGTTACCAGCACGTTGACCGACGAATAGATAAAATTCGTTTTTAACGCGATAATATCCGCGTTTAAGGCGCGGTTCAACGAAGTGATACGTTTGAGTTTGAGCTTGGAAAGCATACTCAGCTTTTCACGGTATTCCATTGCAAGCTCAAATTCTTCATTTTCGGCAAATTTTAGCATCTTTTCTTGCAAAATGGCTTCCGCGTGCTCGTAATTCCCATCCAAAAAGGAAATTGCCTGCTTTACCCTTGTCGCATACTCTTCTTTAGAACATAAATGCGCGCAAGGCGCGGGACAACGCTTTAAATGATGCTCCAAGCACGGCTTTTTAGGCTTTTCATTGATAGCGGTTGTGCAAGTGCGCACGTTATAAACGGAAGCGATAATATCTAGCAGCTCGCCACAGCGTACTCCGCCCATAAACGGACCGAAATATTTGCCGTCTTTTTTTATCTTACGCGTGACGGAAACGTGCGGAAATTCTTCCCGCGTATGCACCTTGATATAAGGATACGTTTTATCGTCTTTAAGCAAAATATTATATTTGGGCTTATACTTTTTAATTAAGTTGTTTTCCAACGCAAGCGCGTCGATTTCCGTTTGCGTGATAATATAGTAAAAATCGTCGATATGTTCTACCATAGCGGCGACTTTTTCCGGTTTTGCAGACGAATGAAAATACTGGCGAACGCGATTTTTTAAAACGCGCGCCTTGCCCACGTATATCACGACGCCGTCTTTATCCAGCATAATATAAACGCCGGGTGCGTCGGGCAATAAGTTTAATTTTTCCTTCAATTCGCCCATATATCTTATTATATACCAAATTGCAAGATTTTGCAAGGAAATAAAGGAAAAAATAATCCTTTAACAGCCCAAAAACTCAATTCCTTTTAAGATAACGTCGTTGACGGTATCGTTGGTTAAACTGTAAAAGACGATTTTCCCCTGCCGACAGCATTTTACAATGCCTGCGCTCTTTAAAAAACGGAGCTGGTGAGATACGGTGGTTTGGTTGATATTGAGTATTCTTGATAAATCGGTAACGCATAATTCGCTGATCGCAAGCGCAGAAAGAATACGCACCCGCGTATAATCGGCAAACACCGAAAAAAAGCACACAACGCCTTCGAGAATTTCACCTTGCGGTACGTAATCTTCGATAAGACCTTGTGTGCGCTTGTCCAATAGTAACATTTGTGACATATTTGTCCCTCCTAATATGTTTCGTTGGGAATATGATAACACAAACGCCGTATGGTTTTCCGTTTTATTTTGTCATAAATGCGCTTATATTGTCGTTTTGATTAAGAAATTTTCTTTACTTCGTAGCCTGCTTCCGTTACGGCTGCAATCAAAACGTCGTCGGCAATTTCCACACCCATTTCCACCGTTGCCGTTTTCTTTTTTAACTGAACGTCTACTAAGGTTACGCCGTCGATTGCGGAAAGGGCTTTGGTTACGTGCGCAACGCAATGCTGGCACATCATTCCTTCGATTTTTAAAGTCTTCTTCATTGTATTCTCCTGTTCTTGTTTTTTAACGTCCTTATTTTTCCCAAACTGCGTCAAACGAAGCGCGTTTGTCACTACGAATAACGAGCTTAAACACATACTCAGCGCGCCCATCCAAGGCGTAAGCTTTACGTTTGCAAAAGCAAACGCACCCGCCGCAATGGGAATGGCTATGCAGTTATAGAAAAACGCCCAAAATAGATTTTGCTTGATGTTGCGCACGGTCTTTTGACTCAGATCAATCATCGTGCCTACCAAGCGCAAATCTCCCCTGGATAATACAACGTCGGCGGCGTCCATCGCCACGTCCGTTCCGTTGCCCATCGCTACGCCAACGTCCGCTTCTTTTAAAGCAGGGCTATCGTTGATACCGTCGCCAACCATTGCTACATAGCCGCCTATGGAACGAATACGCTCCACCGCCTGCGTCTTGTTTTCGGGTAAGGCTTCGGCAAAATATTCCTCTATGCCCACTTCCTTGGCGATTGCCTTTGCTACGTTTTCGTTGTCGCCTGTCAGCATACCCACGCGTATACCACGCGCCTTTAAATCCGTTACGGCGGCTTTGCTTTCTTCTTTTAAAGTATCCGCTACCGCAAACACGGCAAGCACTTGTTTTTCATTCGCGAGAAATACCGCCGTTTTGCCATATTCCGAATATTTCTTTTCCAAGGCATACGTTTTTTTGTCTTGAATATTTCCCAGTAAACGACGGTTGCCCAAGCAGTAGGTCACTTCGTTATACACGCCCTTTGCGCCTTTACCCATTTCATAGGTATAATCGGCAATTTCTATTTGCGCGTCACCTTTTTTGTCTTCTGCGTAGGTGCGTACGCATTCAGCAATCGGGTGCGCGGAATGGCTTTCAATCGCAAACGCGAGCGCATAAGCAAAGGCTTCGTCTTGGATAAAAATTTCCGCGTCGGTAACCTTAGGCTTTCCCACCGTCAGCGTTGCCGTCTTATCTAATAACACGCAATTTACGTTTTTGGCATTTTGCAAAGCTTCGGCGTCTTTATACAAAATCCCGAGCGACATTCCCCTGCCCGTCGCCGCCATTACCGCCACGGGCGTAGCCAAGCCCAGCGAACAAGGACAAGAAATGACCAAAACGCAAATCCCGTAATTTGCCGCAGTGGAAAGCTCTCCCGTGATCGTAAACCAAAGTATGAACACGGCAAGCGCGATAATGGTGACCGACGGCACGAAAAACGCCGAAATTTTATCGGCAATTTTTTGCAACGGCGCTTTGCTTGCGCCCGCTTCCTTTACCATTTTTACGATTTGTGAAAGGGTCGTGTCCGCGCCGATTTTTTCCGCGCGTACTTTAATAAAGCCGCTTTTTACAATATCCGCGCCCGTTACCGCCGCGTTTTCGCCCACTTCAACGGGCATACTTTCCCCTGTGATTGCCGCGCGGTCGATAAACGCGTTTCCATTGATAACTACGCCGTCCACGGGTACGTATTCGCCCTGTTTAACGATGAGAATATCGCCTACGGCAATATCGGAAAACGGAATTTTTCGTTGTTCGCCGTCGCATTCTACCGTCACGGTGTTTGGCATTAGCTTGATAAGCTTTTCAATTTCGTCGCCTGTTTTTCGCTTGGATTTTTCTTCAAGCCATTTTCCAAGGGTAACCAAACCAAGCACCATAGCCGCAGATTCGTAAAACAAATGCACGCCGTGGTTTACTTTTCCGCAATAAATCAAAACGGTATACACTACGCTGTAAATATACGCCGCGCCCGCCCCTAAGGATACGAGCGTATCCATATTCGGCACACGCTTAAAAAGCGCCTTTGTACCACTGCTAAAAAACTTGAAATTGATAATGATAACAATGAGCGCAAGCGCCATTTGTATGGAAGCCGAAACAATTTTATTGGGTTGTGGTAAAAATTTTATCATCGCGCCCATTGAAAAATACATCAACGGAATCAAAAAAATCAGCGACAGGAAAAATCTTTTTTTCAGCTTATCGGGTTGCGGTTTGCGTGCGTCTAAAACGCGTTCGTTATAAAGCTCCGCTCCATATCCCAAATCCACTACGGCTTGTATAATTTTTTCACGGGAAAGCAGGGCTTCGTCGTATTCCACCAACATCGTTTCCGCCATCAGTGAAACTTCCGCTTTCTTTACGCCGTTTAGACGCTCTACCGTCCGTTCAATGCTCGAAGAACAAGCTGAACAGCTCATTCCCGTAACAGAAAATTTATCCTTCATAATCGTTTACTCCTGCCAATATTCTATCACAAGCACAGAAAAAAGTCAAGTAAAAACCTTTTGACCGCCACAGTTTAAGCGCATTTTTTTATAACGCAAAAAGACGGGTGCAAAAAGCCACCCGCCTGATGATGCACATAGACGAAACGATTAGTCGTTCTTTTCTGCTTTGGGAGCGATTACTTCTACGCCGTTGTAATAGCCGCAGTTTTTGCAAACTCTGTGCGCTTCTGCGAATTCGTGGCAATGAGGGCATTCCACAAGCGTTGCCGCCGTTGCCTTGTAGTTTGC
>JAZSGC010000027.1:0-5233 GCA_045532525.1 Candidatus Scatosoma sp. | reverse complement strand
TCGTGCCCATAACTTCTCAAATGGGAAACTACTGTTAAGAAATCCCCTGCTCCGTCAAATGCCTTGGTTCGACATTGTGCGAAGGAAAAGTTATAGGTCGGGTGCTTATCTACAGAATGTCCGCCCACACTGTCCACGCCTTGAACACCAGGCTTTACGTTCCAAATTGCAGGGAAATCATCCGTCTGGTTCTGCGCCCACGTAAACCGACCGTACTGCATACGATCCGCCACTGCATCGTATACGGCAATATATTGATTTTCCACCATTATCACGCTACGATAACGGTAATAAGGCTGAGAATATTCGCCTGCATTGACGCGTGCGTATTGAATGAAGTCAAAATCCATCAAGGGTTCTGTCAATTCATTTCTGCCCACCGACTTATATTCGTGGTCAATGAGCACGCCAAAGTTCGTACACGCCTGTACGTCCCCCTTGTTTTCATCCCCAACGTCCTCGGGGGAATGGTCGGTGTATTTTCTACGGTTCGCATAGTAGTACAATTCACCGCAGCCACCGCGTGCGGCTCTGCCCCAACGATAGTTCGGACCTTCGTCTAACTGCTGTAAAAATACCAGCATTTCCTCGTCGGTGTTGACAGCGTTTCGCATCATATACCCCAAGCCCGTATATTTACAAGAATATAAATCGGGGGGAGTGCCGCCTTCGTTTTTTGTACGAACTTTGTAGGAATCGTGTTTCCAATGCGCTAATTTATCAAAAACTCCGTCAAAATTCTCTTTTTTTCTATAATTATACAAGATATATTCGGATAATAAAGGCTCATAATTTCGGCACATATCCGCAAGCTGAATCATGCAAGGGAAGTACCCATGTCCGAATTCACCGCCAAATTCCCCCGTGCAGGAATGCGCACCGTGTGGCATATAAAGCCGACGTCCTTTCTCGTTTTCCACCGCTTGCATATTCACCAAAAAGGCAAGCAACGGTTTGAAATGCTCGTAAAGCAACGGCATCTCGCCACCCGTTGTATGGTAAATTACCGAACAAATTCCCACGGTACACTTCAACATCGCAAACATATAGCAGCCGATGTTTTCCGTCCATCTACCGCCGAGCGCATTCCATTTTTCCACGGCGGGACGAATGTGATATTTCAAATTGCGTGCCATTGCCGTTTCGTATCTGGTCAACCAATCACGATAGGCAGGGTGGCGTTTCCCTAAAATTGCCGCAAAAATCCCCACCGTACCCAATACGTCCGTCAAGAAGTTGGGATGCCCTGCAAGCAAGATATCTATCGGGAAAAAGTTTTCCTGTGATAATACGTAGCAGGTAAACGCCATGGCGGCACGCGCATGGTCAAACTCTTCCTTCGTCATTCTTGACGCCGTCATATCGAAAATCGGTGCCCAATCGTAAATAAACGTTCGGCAACTGACGGGATCAAAGATTTCAAAACGAGCAAAACGTGTGCTGTATTCGTCTATCATTTTTAGCATATCCTCAGGGTTCGGCTTCCCTTTGCGCTGAAAGAAGAAAGTACCCGTCGTCGTGTCGGGCTTTACCGTATAATACTTCGGATATTCGTTTTGATCATCCTCCCAATCCAGAGCCCAATCCTTCACCGCGTTCAAGCTGACATGGCTATAATATTTAATATAATGCGTAAGCAACGTATCCGCAGGCTTGTCCCCACACAAAATACACATAAAGGCGCGCGTTTTCCCTTGCAAAGGCGCCGTCCAACTCTGTTCATACAGCGTAAAAAGCATATTCTTACTCGAACAGCCAATCGTATAATCCCCATCATCGCAAGTCGATAAATCGTGGAACAAGAACCCAAGCCATACGCCTTTTTGCTTATCCGCATACGCAATCCCCTTTTGGTCGCGCAAACGACCGCCATCCGCATGCGGCGCCATATAGAAGGGCAAGCTGCCGTCTTCTTTTAAGTATTCATCCACACGTTCCGTCCCACGTTCGGGCGCAAAACGGTATCGCGGAGTAAAGCCACCCCACGTTGCGCTCAAAAGCGACCCATCCGCAAGAAAATCTTGCATGTCCTCGTAAATTTCTACGTAATCCAGCCCCGTTTTAAGCTTTACTGTAAATCTATATTTGCTGCCGTCTGTAAACGTCAAGGTCTTTTGCAGCACTTTTTCAATCGCACCGCCTGTTATCCGTTCCGCAACCGACAGAATTTTTTTCGTAGTTATTAAGGAAAACGTACAAAAAAGACCGTCTTGACGAACAATTTTCACCAAGCCGTTTTCTACGCTTTCCACGCAAAGGAAACCGTTATCCAAGTCCTCTTTTTCCAAAGGCGTTGACGGACTGTTCCCCTTTTTCCATTCAAACACATACTTTTCGCCGCGCGGCAAATCGCTTAAAATTTTCAGCGTATAGCCATCGTCCGTTTTTTCTGCCTGATACGGAATCGGCTCCCCGTTTCTATATAAGGCATCTTCCCCCACAATGGGCATTTCCCCACGCTGTGAATAGGTGAGTACCGTTTGCGGCCAAGCATATGCTCTATGATTCAAATGATCTTTTAAGATAAAATTTTCCATAACGACCCCTCGTTTATTATCTTACATTTTTCACGATTTGTCAAGTTTGAGAAAAACAAGCGACAAGGAGAGAGCTTTTGCTCTCTCCCGCGCTTTCATTACGAAAGAGTTTTCAAATCCTTAAACTCAATCTTCTTTTTTCTTTGCAAGCAATGCACCTACTGCAAGCAAAACGCCAAACGCGCCGATGCCCATAGAAAGCGTACCCGAGCAACCGCCCTTTTGCTGGCTTGCACCACTATTCGAGCTGCTGCCCGAACTACTATTCGAACTGCTATCGTCAGGAACGACAATTTTCGTGAACTTCGCATACAGCGTAAGATCGCCCGTCTGCGTAGCGGAAATTTCCGTCACTTCATTTTCAAATGCGCTATCCGTATACCAGCCGTCAAAGGTATAGCCTTCCTTGCTTGCATCTTCCAATGCAACCGCCGTACCTTCCGTATACGTTGCAGGGTTGGAATGTTCGCCGCCGTCCGCTACGTAGGTCACGTTGAACGTTTGCAAAATCTTGGTGAACTTTGCATACAGCGTAATATCGCCCGTCTGCTCAGCCGAAATTTCGGTAATCTGTTCGTTGAACTCTTCATCCAAATACCAACCGTCGAAAGTATAGCCCGTCTTCATGGCATTCGTCAATGCAACTGCCGAGCCTTCGGTATAGCTTTCAGGGTTTCCGTGCACGCCGCCATCCGCTACGTACGTGATGTTGTATACTTTTGGAATCTTGGCAAATTTCGCATAAAGCGTAATATCGCCCGTTTGGTCTGCAAGAATTTCCGTTATTTTATTGATACATGCCCCTTCGGTATACCAACCAACAAAGTTATAGCCTTCCTTTGTTGCATCCGTAAGCACAAGCCCCGTACCTTCCGTATACGTTGCAGGGTTCGAATGTTCCCCACCGTCTAATTCGTAAGTAATATTAAACGTTTGATAAATTCTATTAAACTTTGCGTAAAGGATAATATCGCCCGTCGTGTCTACTGGAATTTCCGTCACCTGATTCTTAAATCCGCCGTCCGTATACCAACCGTCAAACGTGTAGCCGGCCTTGCTTGCATCCGTAAGCGGAAGAAGCGTACCTTCTACATAGGTCGAAGGATTGGTATGCGTACCGCCGTCTGCTTCATACGTAATATTGGACATCACGCCCGTCACGTAATCGAAGAAAATACCCGTCGTCGTTGCGCGAACCACGTTTTCATCGTCACTCATCAAGAAAAGCGTGTAATCGCCAGGCGAAGTAATACGATAAGTGACGTACAAGGGACCGTTTACGGGAAGCTCTACCGTCGCGCTGGACAAAAGATACCCTGACATAGTGTTTGCGTTATCGCCGTTACCGCAATCGTACATATTAAATAACGCCGTCTTAAAGTTTGCGGCTTTGTCCGCAGGGCCAAATGCCGACGTATGGAATACGGTCACGTCGATTGCGTCATATTCTTCAAATGCGCTGGCGGGAATGGTAAAGGCGGTTGCACCATCACCCTCGTATCTAGACGTAGAAATTCTGGTCCACGTAGGTGTTTTCGTTCCAGGAACGGTCAATACGCCCGTCGTATATTCATCTTTCCAGCTCTTTCCTGCAATCGTGCTAAATTCCCCAAATGCACTTGCATAACGAGTAATCAATTTGCCCGAAAGCTCTTTGTCTGCTTTCCAATCATTATGTGCATCTTTTACAACGTTGGAATAAGTGACAAGTCCCGTATAATCGCTGCCGTCCGCATTTTTGTAAATGCCCTTCGTATACGCTTGATACGTCGTATCGTCTGCCGTATAGTAAACTACGTAGCCGTCCGTACCGTAGCCAAGTCTTTCCCAATCAGCGCCCGTATAGTTTGCTTCATAGCCTACGTATTCACCTTCACCGGGAATAATAACGTTTTCTTCCTGCGCCGCAGGGAGTTCCGTATCGAAGAACAAGCCCGTCATCATAGGCGTAACAGGAGCCGCTTCATCCAAATCTTGACTGTCGTAGTATGCAACGATTTGGTAATTGCCAGCACCTTCGATGGCAAAAGTCACGTACGCGCCTTGGCATGTTACCGTCGTTTCTATCAATGCCGTGCCGTAATGTTCGTCCAACGTTTCCGCGCTATTATTACCATAGCCATAGAAAGTCGTTGCCTGTATACCGCTGTACAAACCTACGGTAATAATGTTGGAATCATTTACTCTCTTCGACCAATCCATTACGTATACGGATACGTACGTTTTTTCCGTTGCCGTCAACGTAAAACCAACACCGATATCGTGATAGGGATCCGCCATATTGTTGTGCATACGCACGGGATAGTAAGTTTCCGTGCCGGGAATATACAAGTCGGGTTGGCTAACCCAATACGTATTGGGTACTTGTTGCCAAGCGGAACTACCGTTTACCACAAACCCTGAAATGGGTGCGGTACTATCCGTCGTGGTTAAGTTGGAATCGTAATAAATGGAGTTGTTGCCATGTTTATACAGCGTAATTTCCGTTTTGCCATCATTTCCTTGTTCGGTGTACATATCGGAATATACCGCAGGTTTATTGGACGCATTTACACCAAAAACCATATAGCCCGCTTGACCATAGCCACCGCCTTCCCAAGCCGACTTCGTTTTGGTGTCCACCAAGACGTCGTTTACAGGACTGACAATCAAGTCGGATCGTAGCCATGTCGTTCTGTGAGCCAAGGAGTTGTTCC
>JAZSGC010000018.1:0-2174 GCA_045532525.1 Candidatus Scatosoma sp. | reverse complement strand
CACTTTTTCGTTTTCGTTTGCATATGTTTCTCCTTTTTTACTTACTCTTTTTCTTCTTCCAAATGATAAATCCGCCTACGCCTGCGCCTACAAGGGCAACCGCACCGCAAACAATACCGATGATAACACCGACATTACTGCCGTTATCCTTATTTTCATCGCTTACAGCATCATCCTTGGGCTTTTCAGGGGAAGTTGAAATCCACTTTGCGTATACAGTTTGGTTTTCCGTGATTGCCTTAGACGAGTCAAACTCCGTCGTGCAAGCCTCGTCCGTATACCAGCCGCCAAAACGATACCCAACCCTGAACGGGTTGCCGTAGATTGCCACCTGCTCCTCTACGATTTCCCCCGCCACTACTTTGATGACGTTGAATTCGCCCGCGGGCGTGCCGCTGGTTCTGTCATAGTTCAGATTGAATACAACCTGCTTACCGTACACGGCGTACAGCGTAGAATTGACGCCTTGTGCCAACGTCGTCACACCTGCGTTAGAATCGTATTCTTCCGTCAAAGACCAACCCAAGAATACGTCGGTTGCCGTATCGGCAAGCGTGGGTAAGTCACGACCAAATACGTATCCACCACTAAGGTTGCTCATTGTTCCATTGACATACAGCGTATGTATAGCTGCTGCGTACATTTGCTCAGGTACAAAATAGGTAATTTTATCAGGAACCTCCAGCTTGCCGACGGTGTTGTTTCGAATCACCAAACCCGTCAAGCGGTTTTCCGCATAAATCCCGTATTCGCCATCATCCACCGAATTGCCTTCAATGGTGATATAACGCACGTCGCCTGCCGTTTGCCCAGAAGCCGTAGAGCCCGTCACCACGACGATACCATGCTCCTTCGGGGATTCCGATGCATTCGGGAAGTATTTGTCAGGAACGTTGCTATTTACGCCGACCAAAACGTTTCCGCGTATGGAAACGTTCATGATTTGTACCCCCCAAGACTCCAACGCCGCAGATCTTTCGGAGCGTATCATGATACCGCCTTTGCCAGACAAGGCACTGATACCCTTCAAAACGTTATTTTCAATGCGGACGCCGATATTCGGGCAGAAACGTCCCGAGTTATTCAAGTCCGTTGCGGAAACGTGGATACCTTCCGTGTTTTCAAGGCGGCATTCCGCAACGACGGAATCGAACATAATCGAATATAAGAAAATACCCTTCTTACTGTCGTCCCCTTCAAAGCGATACACCGTCGCACCTTCCATCGGCGAAATGATCGTAAAGGTGCTGGTGCTGTCGGGTAAAATATCCCAGTCGTCTTCGCCGTCCACCAAACGATATTCGTTGCCGTACATATTTACGGGAACTTTTTCAAAATAACGAAGCTGCCCCATACCTTTGCCGTCCGTAATATAGAGAGCAAAACCGTTAAACTTGTAGTAGGTCTCTTCAGTCACCATAGATCCGCCGTGGATTGCCATGGTAAACGTTCTATCCGTTGCAGAAAGAATTCTACCTGTTCCAAAATATCCTCCGGGCGGTTCGAAACAAACCATTTCACCGTCGTTGGTGCTGTCGCCAAGTCCGCAGCCAGTCACAAACGAAGCCCCAACGTATCCGCAGTTTCTCATCGAAAGCGCATGCCCGTTTCTGTTCATATCCAGATATACGTTTTCTACAAACGCATACGTCGCATGCAGCGAGGGCGCGATGGGATTGTCGCCCGAAATATTGAGCGCTACAAGGTTACGCATCGTAGAGTAATACCCACAATACGTATTGTACAATGGGTTATTACCACCGTCATAGACAATATTCTGCATAAGGAAATAAGCCTTACCGCCCATAGAAATCAAGGCGCGTTTTCTAATGGGAGCTACCGTACTGAATTTCATCGTACAGTCGGTGATAAATTTATTCACCGTGCTAAGATTAGGGTCAACGTACGAACCAACGGAAGAATTTTCCCCAAGCGAAATCATCGTATCGGGATTCCCACCGCTATGCTCGTACAATTCCAAATGCATACGGGCAACCCCAACGTTGCTCTTTATCGACTTAATCCAAACCCCATCGCCGTTTTTCGTCACGCAATAGAGATTCGTCTTATCCGCGCCTGCGCCAACCCATATAATATTGTTGTACGGTATTTCATTCCTTTCAGGAAGATAATAGTTGCCTTCCGGGAAATACAGAACCCCGCCGCCAGCCTTA
>JAZSGC010000135.1:0-3552 GCA_045532525.1 Candidatus Scatosoma sp. | reverse complement strand
AATGCCCAAAATCCCAGTGCCCGTAACCGCCGTTGTCTCCAAACCAGTCCAGGTTTTGGTTGCCGAAATCCCCCTTCGCCTTTGCCGTGCTGAGCCCGTTGCGAAGCACGGGATAGTATAGCGCGCGCTCGTCGATTGAGTGGGTGATGACGTAGTCCACCTTGTTGCCGTAGCGGGCAAGGTTTTTGATCCCCTCTTCCTGCTGTTCGTAGGTAGGCAATTCTTGGCTCCACCACGAAAGCCCTTCCACACGCCGCGCGCGATCGACGGACGTGCCGCCGCCGAAGGTGAAGATGGTCTTGCCTTGAATTTCATACACCTGCCCACGCATCAAATGGTAGATGTTCTCACGCACCTTTTGCGCCTTGCCGCCCTTCCACTCGCTCACGGGAAAGAGCCTCTCTAACAGGTCGAAATTCTCGTGATTGCCGTCCACAAACAAAACGGTGAAGGGCAAGCGCTCATAGAGCGCCAAATCTTCGTCGAGCGTGAACGGATCGAACACGCCCCCAAAGTCCCCTGCGACGATCACGTAATCGTCCCTTGTCAGCCACGGGTGCGCGTTTGCAAACATTCGAAGCTTGTAAAAATCGGTGTAGCCGTGTGTGTCCCCTGTCACGTAAATCATATGTAATTTTCCCCCTTTTTGAATGATTTTTTCACTCTTTTATAAACGAATGTAGGCGGTATTATAACACACATTTTTCCAAAATGCAAGGTTTTTACAAGAAATTTACAACCCTTCTTGACAATTTTTTTTGGCTACTGTATAATGTGCGTATGGAAAAGACAGTATCAGCCATCGGCTATATCGAAAACGATTTCACGGAAAAATTTGGCATTCCCCGTCAGGGCGGCAAAGCGGACGGGGTAATAAGCCGTATTCATTTCTATCCGCCCTATCAAACGGAAGACGCATTCAAAGCCATCGACGGCTTTTCTCATCTTTGGCTGCTGTTTGATTTTTCGGCGGCAAAAACGACGGAGTTTCATGCCACCGTCCGTCCGCCAAGGCTGGGCGGAAACACGCGCGTAGGGGTGTTTGCAAGCCGTTCCCCCTTCCGCCCGAACGGCATCGGATTGAGCGTTGTCAAGCTCTTGAAGGTTGAGAAAACGGAGCAGGGGATCAGCCTGCTTGTCGGGGGTGCGGATTTGCTTAGCGGAACGCCGATTTTGGACGTCAAGCCATACCTGCCCCACGCGGATTGCATTATAGGCGCGGTTGGCGGCTATGCGGACGGCGTTGCAGATAAGCGGCTCAGCGTTGAATTTTTAGACGGTACAAAAGAAAAAATCCCCGCCAAAAAGCTGGCAGGGCTGATAGACTGTTTGGCGGAAGACCCCCGCCCGTCCTATCAAGACGAGCCAGAGCGTATATACGGCATGGCATTTGGCGCGCAAAACGTCAAATTCCGCGTTATCGGGGATACGCTCACCGTCGTCGCCGTCGAATAAAACGAATATGAAAGAATTATTAAAACGCAAGCGTTTACGCTTACAAGATTATGATTACAGCACCCCAGGCGCGTATTTTATCACCGTCTGCACTCATCAAAAGCAAAAGACGCTCAGTCGCATCGTAGGGGCGATTCACGAATCGCCCGAAACGGAGTTGACCGAATACGGAAAAATCGTTCAATATTATATTGAACAGCTATCTACGCGTTTTTCATTATCCGTAGACGGATACGTTATCATGCCCAACCATATTCATATTATTTTAATACTATCCGAAACGGAAGATGCGCGGGCGATTCGTGAATCGCCCCTACGGGAGCAAACGCGCTCTAAAATATCCAAAGCAATCGGTTATGTGAAAATGAATGCGTCAAAACAAATCCGCCAAAAATTTGGAGTAGCGCACGTATGGCAACGGGGCTACCACGACCATATCATTCGCAACGCAAGCGATTATGAAAGCATTGCAAAATATGTTGCGGAAAATCCTTTGCGTTGGGAACTGGACTGTTTTTACTCCCCCGAAGAATAAAAAAAGCAAGCCAAGCGGCTTGCTTTTTATTTTTAATATTTTTCTCTTTCCACACACAAAATCTCGTTTGCATCCAAATCTAAAACGGTACATATTCTAGAAAGTGTATCAAGCGCAGGCAACTTTCTTCCGCTAACGTAATGCGAAATCATAGACTGCGATACCCCTATCTTCTCCGCTAGCTCCGCCTGTGTAATCGTTCTTTGCTCTAATGCGTCAATCAATGCTTTTTGAATTTGTATTATTGTCGTCATAACCATACCCCATTTTTATTTTATGACTAATGGGCATAATTATTCTTGACTTATTACCACTGGTCATGATAAAATAAAAACGAACGTACATGCGTTCGTTTTCACTTTTTATAGAATAAGGAGCAAAAAAATGGAATATTGTGCAATATTGAAAAAATTAAGAGAAGAACGCGTTTCCCGAAAGATTTCGCTTTATGTTTTAGCCAACCACGTTGGATTGACCGCGCAACAATTATCTGCGATTGAACGGGGATTAACGCCCTTAAAAATGTCTTGTTTCTTATCCATTTGCGAATACTTCTCCATCTCCCCCAGTCGTTTTTTGGAAGAAACCCCAAGCGAAAGCGCTATCTCTTTAGCAAAAAAGCTCGAACAGTTGCAAGCACGCGATTACTTACTAATTGCAAATTTAATCACGTTGATGAGCTTACCTACAAATGCACTTTAACTCTTTATCAATAAAGAAAGCAAGCCAAGCGGCTTGCTTTTTTGTTTGTAGAATATTCTTAATTTTTGACAGGCTCGCAGGTGACGTGCATCCCGAGCGCCTTAAACGTCTTCATATCGACGTCAGACAAAATAACGGTGGAATGGACTTCGCTCCCTTTGAGCTTATCCAGCCCTTCAAGCGCACGTTTTGCCGTTTCGCTCTGCGCCGCGCAGATGGCAAGCGCCATCAAGACTTCGTTGGTGTGCAAACGGGGATTTGCCGCGCCCATGTGGTTGACTTTCAGCTTTTGCATCGGCTCGATCACCGTCGGCTCGATGAGCTTAATTTTATCGTCGATGCCCGCCACCACTTTCAGCGCGTTCAAAAGCGCCGCGGCAGACGCGCCCAAAAGCCTACTCGTTTTGCCTGTGACGGCAACGCCGTCGGAAATCTCGATTGCCACGGCAGGCGCGCCCGTCTTTTCCGCTTTTTTGAGCGCCAAAGACACCGTTTTTCTATCGTCTACGGACAAGCCGAGCTTGCTCATCAAGAGCTCGATTTTCCCCACGACTTCCTTGGAAACGCGGGCTTTTCTCGCGTCCCCCTGCGCGCTATAATAGCGGCGAATGATCTCGTCGCGGCTCGCCTTGCGGCAAACTTCGTCGTCCACGATGCAAAAGCCTGCCATATTTACCCCCATGTCCGTCGGGGATTGATAGGGCGATTTCCCCAAAATGCGTTCCAGCATCGCGTTCACGACGGGGAAAATTTCCACGTCGCGGTTATAGTTGACCGCCAAGCTTCCGTACGCTTCCAAGTGGTACGGGTCGATCATATTCACGTCGTTGAGATCGGCGGTTGCCGCTTCGTAAGCAACG
>JAZSGC010000023.1:0-15649 GCA_045532525.1 Candidatus Scatosoma sp. | reverse complement strand
TGATGGAGTCCACGCACGCTTTCAGCTGCGCCCGTAAATCAAACGAGCCGCTTTGCGCGCCCGTAATCATCGCCGAGCCAAGCCCTTCCATAGGCACCCACATCGTAGACGGCACGTTGATTTGTGTTTTACTGAATTTTAACTGTTCGGTAATTGCCTTTGCACAAACGTCCGACTGTATTTTTTCATCCTGACGCGCTTCCGTATCCGTCGGCACAAAGCCACGCGCCTCATAGTGCTTGATTTGGTTTTCCTTATTCGTATAAAACTCTGCAAAATCCAACGCGTCCGTTTTATGCTTCGAGTAGTTATTTACCCCCATCAGCTTATACCCTGCAAAGGAAACAAGCTGCACCTGTTCTTCCGTAGCTAACCCTTTATTCAAAGTATACGTGGGAAGCTTTGCCGCGGCAAAATTGTCTTTTAAATAACCTTCGATCGTGCTTCTGTTCCATATCCCTGAAACTGCGGCAATAATGCTGCCGTCGTTAAAGCCTGCCGTAATCTTCGAATCGTTGGCGTCCGCTTTAAAGGCTTTGTTTTGCACGTACGACCACATCGCTTCCGTAACGGCTACCCCCGTTTCGTTATCAAAATCGCAAGAGATTTTTGTTTCCGCCAAATCCTTGTTATACGTTACGTCGTAGCCTAAATTTTTGCCGAAATAGAAAGACGTCGTATACCAACCGTCCGCCATAGGGAAGGCGAACTGTTTATTCGCGCTGCACCTTGCCAAAATCCCGTCGAAGCTTGCCACGTCCGTTTCCGTCAACGCCGCTTTATTGTAATAAAGGAAAAAGGTGTTGTCCGTGTACGGCATACCGTAAACGGATTTTTCCCCGTTGGCTTCTATGGTTACCGATTGCATCGACTCGGCGGAATTTGCTTCCGTAACGCGCGCAAGTCTATCTCCTGCAATTCTTGCCAAGGCGTCACCGTTGATTAACTTGGGCAGCTGGTCGTTGATACAAGAATACACGTCCGCCGCGTTTTCCACGTCGTTTAACACTCTGGTTGCCACATCGTTTTCGCCTTGGATATCAATAACGATTTGGTATTTTTTATCGGGATTTTTTGCCTTGAAATCCCGTGCGACTTCTTGTGCGAACGCCTTATCCGCTTCCGAAACCCACACCGTCAGCTTGATAGCCCCCGAATCGGCCATACCGCAGCTACACCCGCCGAACCCGAGCGCGGAAATAAGCGCCAAAGCGCCGCAAGTAATTTTTGTTGTCTTTCTCATATATTTTCCTCCTTGAAAGAGTTTCTTTCTTTTATTCTTTCTAATCCGCCCCCTTTTTATACCAAATATTGCAAAGAAAAAACTCCCCCGAAGCGAGAGAGTTTTTTATCCTTAAAAATAAATTTTTTTCATTTACCTGCCGTAAATTTCGGCGAGTTGCTTTAACCAAGCCGCCTTGCGCTTACCAAAATCCGTTGTTAAAAAACGGAAGGTCCAGTTTTGCGAAGATACGGTGGACGGCGCGTTTAAACGCGCTTCCACACCAAAGCACAGCACGTCGTGCATAGGAATAATCACCGTGTCCGCATTCGATGAAAACAACAGCTCGATAATGCTTCTGCATTCGTCTTCTATCGTTTCGGTAACGTATGCAACGTCCGCCGCAAGGCACTCGTCTTCTAAGACTTTTTCAAATGCCGCACGCTCCGCCTTAGGCATACTTTCCAAAAAGGAACGTAAGGTATCGTTGTCGTGCGTGCCCGTATACGCTACGCAATTTTGGTTGTATTTCGACGGCAAATACTCGTTTTCGGGGTTACCGTCAAAGGCAAATTCAAAAACCTTCATTCCAGGGAAATCCGTCGCCTTTAACAGCGCGCGCACCCCATCGTCAATTACCCCTAAATCTTCCGCGACGATCGGATATTTTTCCAAGCCTTCAAACAAAGCGGCCTTCGGACCGTCCATCCATTCCCCTTCCTTTGCCGTTTCCGCCTGTACGGGAATGGCATAAAAACGGTCGAATGCACGGAAATGGTCGATACGAATGATATCAAACTGCGTTTCAAATGCGGAAATGATACGGCGTTTCCACCACGCATAGCCGTCCCGCTTCATCTTCGCCCAGTCGTATATGGGATTACCCCAAAGCTGTCCGTCATCGGAAAAAGCGTCGGGCGGGACGCCTGCGCACAATGCCACGTTGCCCTGTTTATCCAACATAAACAGCTGCCGACGGTATTTCCACATCTCTACGCTATCCGCCGAAACGTAAATGGGCATATCCCCCATAATTTGTACGCCTTTTGCGTTGGCGTAAGCACGGAGCGACTTCCATTGCTGCAAGCAAATATATTGCGTGAACTGCCAAAAAGCTAGCTCGTCCGCGTACTCCGTATAAAAGCTTTCTTCCAGCTTACCCTCACAGCTTTTATAAGGCTCCGCCCATTCCGTCCACGGCGCGTACCCAAACTTGCGTTTGAGAGTCATAAACACCGCAAAATCGGTATATTCACCCTTTTCCAAAAAGGCAAGCCAAGCCGCATTTTTTTTATCAAAACGAGAAAACGCCTTTTGCAAAACCTGCGTTTTGTAGGTGAACTGTTTCCCGTAATCGACGCGACGTTCTTCTTCCGACCAAACGATATCCGCATAATCGGCAGCGTCCAGTAAGCCGTCCTTTTCCAACAGCTCGAAATCAATAAAATAATAATTTAAGGCGTTGGACGCGCAAGACTGATAGGGACTGTCGCCATAGCCCGTAGGCAAAAGGGGCAAAACCTGCCAAACGCGCATCCCCGCGCTTTCCAGCCAGTCGATAAACTCGTACGCACCCTTGCCCAGCGTACCGATGCCCACCGCCGACGGCAAGGAAGAAACGGGCATAAGTATGCCCGCTTTACGAGTTGTATTACATTGTTGAAATTGCGCTTCCGTTTGCATCACACAACCATCCCACGTTTTTCATAAGTGTATCCCGATTTACGGGAATTTATACCGACGGAATACGAGAAATTAAGATTTCTTCAAAACGTCTAACGCCGAGTACGCGTTCTTTCTCCAAAAGGTCCTTTGCCTGCGCAACCAAGACCTGAACCCCTTCCGCTTGTCCGCTTGCAGCCGAATACGCGGCAAGAATACGCTTTGAAGTCGCCGTTTCGTTTTGCAAATACTTTTTGCAAAGCTTTCCGATCTCTTCCGCGCGCTCTAAATCCCCGTTCAAAGCGTGCATATACGTCAGCTCGGCGGCGATTTTTTCCACTTCCACGTCAGACAAATACGCTTGCGATTGCACAAGACGGTTTAAACAATCCGCCGCATTTTTTAAATCGCCTTTTTCCAAATAATACCGATAACGCAAATCTAAAATCACCGCGAAAAGCGGCTCGTTCTCGGGGAGCTGAGGCAAATTAAAGTAATACCCTTCGTCGATTTCCGTAAACGTTTTCCCTTCATAACGCCGACCTTGAATTTCCATTGCAGAAAGCAAGGTGTTTTCCGCAGGTTCGCCTTTTTTGATACCGCGGTATACAAGCGCGTCCGTTTTTCCGCTTGCGTATTCCAAGGGCGCAACGTTTAAAAGAAACAAGTACGCCGCATACGGCACAGCCCCCCACAGCTCGTACAACGTGACCCGCAAAAGGGTGCAGGTAAGCGCCGCGGCAAGCAAGACAACGACTAAAAATCCGCTAAAAATCAAGCCGCCAAGGGTATAGGCTTGCGCGCGTTTTTGCATATTTCCACCCGTTTTGGGGATTGCCTGCGTTTCGTCCGCACGGAACGGAGAAGCAAATCCGAAACGCTTTTTTCCGTTCTTTATATACTGCTTAAAACAAAAGCACTTGATGTATACGCACTCCATTTTGTTCACGGATAAAAAGAACAAATGCCCCACTTCGTGATAAATGGGGGTAATAACAAAGCTTACCGCCATACCAAGGAGAAATGCAAGCGACTGCTTCGTGCCTGCGCGCCACGCAAAAACGTATGCCACGATAAAGCCCGCCACCATCAGCAGCGTGCAAAATATTGCGTATACCGTCGCTATTTTCCGTTTCATCGCGCACTCCTTTTTCGCTTATAACAAACCGCGCTTGATTGCGTAGCCTTCTAAATTATCTCTATCGCTTACCGTCAGCGTTTGCACGCCAAGCTCTTTCATCAGCGTAGCCAACAACACCGCGCCGCCCAAAAGGACGTCCGCCCTGCCTTTGGGCATACACGGTAACGCGGCGATTTCGTCCACCGACATTTCCGCAAGCTTATCCGCTGTCGCTTGTAATTTTTCTTGGGTGAGCACCGTGCCCGTTACCTTTTCCGAGCTGTACGTTTGTAAGCCCAACGCCAACGCCGCAAGCGTGGTTGCCGTGCCGCCGATGGCGTATAGGTTGGAAACGCACGGAAAGCCTTTATATTCTTGCGCCGCTTCACGCGCCGCCTGCGCTAATGCGTTTTTATCCCTGTCGCATTTGTCTTTTAAGCGAACGACGCCGATATTCGCACTCTTTTTAAAAACAAGCTGCCCCCGTTCTTTTACGACGATTTCGGTGCTTGCGCCGCCGACGTCGATCACGCCGCCGTCCGCGTTGCCAAGCGCGCCGAGAATACCGATTTCCGCTTCCTCTTCCCCCGAAATCACTTCCACGTTTAACGGGCGTGCGTCGCGAACACCTTGGACGAAGGCTTGTCCGTTTTGCGCCGAACGCACCGCCGCCGTGGCGAATGCGTACACCCTTTCCGCTCCCTCCGCCTTTGCCTTATCGTAAAAATCGACAACGGCGTTTACCGAGCGTTCGATTGCCGCCGCGTTGAGCATTGACGAAGCCGCCAAGCCTTCCCCTAAGCGGGTGGTATTTAAAGCCTTATATAAAACTTTTCCGTCCGCCACAAACATTAGGCGAACGGAATTCGAGCCGATGTCAATTACGGCAAATTTCTTCATTTATTTCCTCCGAGCGTTTGAAGTTCCCAGTAGGCGTATTCTTTATACAAGTCGGATTCGTACCATTCCTTATCTTTTTTGTCCTGTTCCACGACTTTCTCGTAGTATGCGATATCTTTTTTCAAGCTCTTTTCTCTTTGGTCCAACACGGCAATCGTTATCCATTGATAAGCAATAAATACGGAAAGGCACGTAAGAAGAACCGTCGCGGCGGAAACGCACGCGGTGATTACTCTTCTCATTTTATCTTGTGTCATATACTCTACCTCCCTTTTTTTTGGAGAGTTTTTTCCTGATTTTTGCTTTCTTTGCCAATTTTGCAAGCCTATTATAGCACAATTTTTGCAAGAAAGCAAGTATTCTACGCAAACTTTTTAAATATATTATGAAACCGACGGCATAACCTATCCACATATATACCCGAAGCGCGGGGAAGTGAAACAGGAATTGCACGTAAATACACAGTACACCAAATAAAACGGGATATATTACGTCCAAAACTATGCCGAAAATTTTATTTTTACCTTTATCGCACCCCAAAGCTTGGCGAAGGAATGCAAACAATTCGTACGGAATTCCCCCAACGAAGCCCACCACGATACAAACGCAAAAGTAAAAAAGCTGGTTTTGGCTGTCCATTTATTTAAACAGCCGCGAAGCGATGCTCTTTCCGCCGTAATTGACGCCTACGATAGAGCCTTCCGCCGTGAACGCGCCCGTCGATTTGGAAAAACCCGTAATCTTTAAACCTGTGCCAACGACCGTCATTCGGGTATTCCCTAACAAGGAAAGCACGATTTTCACTTCGGAAAACGCCACTACGCTTTCCACGGCGCTCACCGTTAAATTTTTCTTTTGTTCGATTGTTACCGTATGTTTTGTTTCTTGCATAGTTCTATTCTATGCGCCAAAACGCGGGATATGCCTTATTTATCAAACTTTTCTAAGAAGGAATGCTTTACGCCGTCCTGCTTATATTCCGCAAGCGTGTCCAGCTGCACGTTGTGAATGCTTTGAAATATATTGCTTTCCACGTTGGGATTTTCCTTTTTTAACTCCGCAATCAACGCCTTTACCTTGCGACGGGCGGAGAAGGTATCTTCGTCGCTGCCCGTTAGGTTTTGCGTAAATTTGCAGGCGCACGCGATGAATTGCAAGCCGTTATATTCCTGCCAACGCAAAATATCTTCTTCTAAAATGCAGCACATCGGACGAATGAGCTCCATTCCGTCGAAATTCGTGCTTGGAATACGCGGCAGCATACCTTGCATTTGCGCGCCGTACAGCATACCCATAAGCGTCGTTTCAATGACGTCGCTTTTATGATGTCCCAACGCGATTTTGTTACAGCCCAGCTCCTTTGCCTTTGCATACAAATGTCCGCGGCGCATACGTGCGCATAAATAACAGGGCGACTGCGCGGAAACGGCGTCCGCAGCCGCAAAAACGTCGCTTTCAAACACGGTGATGGGAATTTGCATTAAAGCTGCGTTATCGATAATCCGTTGCCGATTTGCAGGCGCATAGCCGGGGTCCATCACCAAAAAAAGCAGCTCGAACGGCACGTCGCTGTGGCGGTGTAACTCTTGCATCAGCTTGGCAAGTAGCATACTGTCTTTCCCGCCGGAAATGCATACGGCAATTTTATCCCCCGCCTGTATCAAGCGATATTTTTTTACCGCATAAACGAACGGCGACCACAACGTTTTTCGATAAGTGGTGATAATTGAGCGTTCGATTTGTTGATGTTTTTCCAAGCTTCTTTTCATTCCTGCCCCGCATTTTGCAATTTTTGCTATTATAACAAATTCCGCAAAAGCCGTCAAGGATTTTTATCGAATTATCAAGAGTTTCTCTTTGGCGCGGGTAATCGCCGTGTACAGCCACCGATTTCTTTCTTCCCCAAATACCCAAGATTCGTCGAAAACAACGACAAAATCGAATTCCGAGCCCTGCGCTTTATGACAGGTAACCGCATAGGCGAACTCGAAACGGCAAACGGGCTCGTCGCTGACCGAGCGCAATTTACGAAGCAGCTCGTAGTTGGTTTCCGAAACGATAGTGCCGTCGGACAACGTCACCGCGCGGCTACCGTACGTATGTCGGTAAGCCCCATACTGGAAAATGCCCGTATCGAAAGGAACTTTTACGCTTTCCTGCATAAAATCCGCCCGAAATTGCATCGTAGCCAAGTCGTCCACGCTTGGGAAAATTTCGTCCGCATATCCGATAATACCGTTTACCAAATGGAATTTTTCCGCTTTATCAAGCGGCTTTTCCCAGTCGTTCAGCGTACAAATCAGCTTTTCTCCCGCGAGCGGCAAATACTTTGTTTCGGGAATATTTTTATATGCGCGAATTTCATTATTTAACGCGACGCGCGTGCGGTTTCTTCCGCATAAAATTTGGTCCGCCGCCATAAGCAAGCGTTTGCGCTCCGCCCCTTTAAACGCGTTTTTACCCAGCACGCAAACCCTATCGCCGTAGCTGCCGTAGGGAATATGCTCCCCTTTTCTTGCAAGGGTTGCGACCTGAATAATGGGATTGTCTGCGGCTTGGCGTACAATTTCCGTCATCGTATAATGTGGATTTTGTAAAAGCGGACAATTCCCCGAAACGGGCGGCAGCTGCGCGCCGTCGCCGCAGAAAAGGCATTTGACGTTAAAGCTGAGCAAATCGCCAAGCACCGTTTCGTTGACCATTGACGCTTCGTCAATGATGATAAGGCGGATATTTTCATCGATTGCCGAACGCTTAATAAATTTAATTTCCTGCCGCTCGATAATTTCTCCGTTTTCGTCGACGTCGAACTCGTCGCCGTCGCGCACGTAAATCAAGCTATGTACCGTGCCGGCAAGCGTTCCGTTTTTTAATAGGTTTGCCGCTGCCTTGCCCGTTGGAGAAACGAACACCGCTTCCTTGCCGATTTTTAGGCGCAATACCTTTCGCACCACGTAATCGATTAAAAAGGTCTTGCCTGTGCCCGCATACCCCGAAAGCACGAAAAATTGATTGTCGGTGTTAAAATACCATTCCTGTATTAACTTTTTCGCATTTTCTTGGTCCTGCGTCAACTCGATTTTCATAAGCGTTTTTCATTATAACACATATTTTTCCAGTTTGCAAGCATTTTACGAACATTTGTTTATTTTTTATTAAAAATTATTTTTGCTCGAACGTAAGCGCAAGTTGCCTATGAAAAATAGGCAGGGTGATGGTCAAAACCCCGTCCTGCAAGGGAAATTCTCGCTTTATGCCTTGCAGGTTAGAAAGCTGCATCGTGATACTCCCCTTTTCTTTATCGTATACGTAGCTACCCTGCATCCGATGCTTTTCACCGTTTTTCTTTACGTAGTGTACGACAAACTCCGTTTCGCTTTTTAATTCAAGTTCGATACGGGAATAATCGGTTAGCAAATCTTCTTTGCCGAATTGTGCCTGACGGCATTCGTATACGCCGAGATGGGGTTTTGCGATATCCTTTAGCGTGCTGCGCTTGATTGCCGATATATTTGGCAATAAGGCAAGCAACACGCACCCGCCTGCAAGTATTGAGCTTTTTAATTTTATCCTTTTCATCAGGTACAGTTTGCGCGATGTTTTCTTTTTTTATTCGTTTTGATTTTGTTAGGCGTTTGGCGGGCGCGCAGCACACCTTCGCTGTTAAAAATCACGCCGACGATGAAACAAGTCATCAAAACGTATAGCCACAGCAAAAACACGATAATGGCGCTGAGCGCTCCGTACAGTCTGCCCATATTACCGATTTTTAAATATACGGAAAACCCGATAACCGCGAACACCCACAGCCCTACGGTGAGAAAGGTACCCGGCAAAAAGCATTTCATCGAAGTTTTATGTGGACAAATGTATACGTTCAGCAATAATACCAAGAAAAAAGCGATTACGGCAAGCAAGGCATAATCGGCAATCAGCTTCCACGTCTTGGTTAAAAGCCGTGAAAATACAAAGCTGCCAAATGCGAACAGCAATAAAAATACGATCACCGACGCCATTACGATAATCAATAAAACCAACGCGCCAAGCCGCAGCTTCAAGCCCTGTGTCTCACGGCGGTAATCGTAGATAATTTCCCCGCTTTTCCGCATTTGATAGAAAAGGTTTGTAGACGAATATAAGGTTGTAAACACCAGGATAACCGACGCGCTGGTGGTGGCGTTTTCCGCTTCCCTTTGTATATACAACAAAATATTTTTGACGGAATCGAATACGGGCAAGGACAAAATCTCTTCCGTATTGACGGGAAGTCTTCCCAAAATCAGCGAAAGCCAAAAGGAAAACGGAACGATGGACATTATTAAAAAGAAAACCAAAGTACCCGCTATCGTGGAATATTTCCGCAGCGAAAGCAGGTGGTATTTGTCCTTTATATACGAATAGACGGCGCGCAACTTTTTCACCTATACAGTATGCCCGTTTTCACCCCGTTTCAACCCTATTCAGCAAAAGAATCCAACGAAAGCCGCGCATTATATTCCGCGCAAAAAATTAAGCGACGGATTTCCCCGCCGCTTTTCTTCTTTTACCGTGCAGAGTTGCAGCCGCAGCCACACGATCTGCCGTTCCCGTAAAGAGAACCGTTATATAACCTTGCATAGCAAGACTCTACGTTTTGCGTAGCCGAATACGCCTGCGCCGTAGCGCTTGCAGCGCAGCAGCCACAACCGCCGTTATTCGTCGCGGTTGTATCGCTTACGCCGCAGTTTTGAGCGCAACGATGGCAAGTATGGCAGCAGGAATTTCCCCAACAGCCGTTTCTCGTTTGACGGAAAACTGCGTATACGTTTCCGCAGGCATCGCGGCAAACTCGTTGCAAGCTCCAACCCGTAGAGCCGCAGCTTGTCGTGTTATAGCCCGTAGAAGCGCAGCTCGCCGTGTTATAAGCCGTAGCGCCGCAACCCGTGTTGCCGTAAACGGAGTTCGTTTGACAATAATTGCACATAGTACTTCAAGTCCTTCTCGTGTATTTGAGACGAAGCTCATACTACATTATACGCATTTGCTCGCTAACGTGTGCAAAAAACGCCCTTTGCTTTGTTTTTCCAAATGCTTTTGCGCGGTTTATCGCGCGCTCCGTATCAATAAAAAGAAATAAGGGCTTCTAAACGCTCAATTTAGAAGTCCTTATATTCTTATTTTGCTTTAAATTTTACGCCTTCATCGCTTCTTCAATAGCAACCGCGCAAGCAACCGTCATACCAACCATCGGGTTGTTACCAGCGCCGATCAAGCCCATCATTTCCACGTGCGCGGGAACGGAAGACGAACCTGCGAACTGTGCGTCGGAGTGCATTCTGCCCATCGTATCGGTCATACCGTAGGAAGCGGGACCAGCCGCCATATTGTCGGGGTGAAGGGTTCTACCCGTACCGCCACCGGAAGCTACGGAGAAGTATTCTACGCCGTTTTCGTTGCACCACTTCTTGTACGTGCCCGCAACGGGGTGTTGGAATCTGGTGGGGTTGGTAGAGTTACCCGTGATGGAAACGCCAACGTTTTCCAGCTTCATAATTGCAACGCCTTCGGGAACGGAGTCTGCGCCGTAGCACTTAACCTTCGCTCTGGGACCGTCGGAGAACGCCTTTTCGTAAACCACTTCCACCGTTTCGCTTGCGTGGTCGAACTTCGTTTCTACGAAGGTGAAACCGTTGATTCTCGAAATGATATACGCCGCGTCTTTACCAAGACCGTTCAAAATAACGCGCAAGGGTTGCTTTCTTACCTTGTTTGCGTTGAGCGCGATAGAGATTGCGCCTTCCGCTGCCGCGAAGGATTCGTGACCTGCAAGGAAGCAGAAGCATTCCGTTTCATCGGAAAGCAATTTTGCGCCGAGATTGCCGTGACCAAGACCAACCAAACGGTTTTGCGCAACCGAACCGGGGATACAGAACGCCTGCAAACCGATACCGATAGCCGCAGCCGCGTCGGAAGCCTTCTTGCAGCCTTTCTTAATTGCAATCGCCGAGCCTACCGTGTAAGCCCAAACTGCGTTTTCAAAGCAAATCGGTTGACCTGCGCGAACGATTTTGTCGCAGTCAACGCCCTTTGCAAGACAGATTTCTTTACATTCTTCAACGGAGGAAATGCCGTATTCTTTCAGAACGCCATTGATTTTATCAATTCTTCTTTCATAACCTTCAAATAATGCCATTTGCTTGTCCTCCTTTATTATTCCTTGCGGGGGTCGATAAACTTAACCGCACCCTGTTCCGCCGTGAATCTACCGTAGTGACCCATAGCCTTTGCATACGCTTCGTTGGGTTCCATACCTTTCTTGATAAAGTCGGTCATTTTGCCCAAGGATACGAATTCGTAACCGATAACTTCGTTGTTTGCGTCAAGCGCAAGGCGAGTTACGTAGCCTTCTGCCATTTCAAGGTATCTAACGCCCTTTTGCAAGGTGGAATACATCGTACCAACCTGCGAGCGGTGACCCTTACCAAGGTCTTCAAGACCTGCGCCGATAACAAGACCGTCGTCAGAGAACGCGGATTGCGAACGACCGTAAACGATTTGCAAGAACAATTCTCTCATCGCCGTGTTGATTGCGTCGCAAACCAAGTCGGTATTCAAAGCTTCCAAAGGCGTTTTGCCGGGCAAAATTTCAGCAGCCATCGCCGCGGAATGGGTCATACCCGAGCAACCGATGGTTTCTACAAGCGCTTCCTGAATGATACCTTCTTTGATATTTAACGAGAGCTTACAAGCGCCCTGTTGGGGTGCGCACCAGCCGATACCGTGCGTGAAACCGCTGATATCTTTGATTTCTTTCGCATGAATCCACTTACCTTCTTCGGGAATCGGGGCATTTTCATGACGAGCAACGCCTGCGCCTTTGGCTACGCAGTACATTTCTTGAACTTCTGACGAAATAGTCATTTATAATTCCTCCAATAATTTTTTGCAATGTTATGGCGGAATTTTTTGTAAAATACCAAAAAATCCCTTATACCGACAATTAGTATAACACATCTTTTTTAAAATTTCAACACTTTAAATGAGAAAAAACAACTTTTTTCTTCCATAAATATAAAAAATCCGACCGAAGTCGGATAAAATTATATGCGCCACGGGGAATTTTAACCGTGATTTTTAACGCTAAAAACAAAAAAGCTCAATCTAAAAAATCTTCCGAATGCAATGCGGCGCGAAGCTTTGCTATCGCGTGTTTTTCAATACGCGAAATATAGGAACGGGAAATTTTTAATACGTTTGCAACCTCTCGTTGCGGCAAGGGGATTCCCCCTTTTAACGCATAGCGAAGGCAAATAATTTTATATTCGCGTTCGCTTAAAACGTCCTTGATTTGTTCCAGCAGCTTTTCACGTTGCACGGATCGTTCCACTTGCTCGAATACGCAATCTTCTTTTTCAAACAGCAAATCCATTAACGTCAGCTCGTTTCCGTCTTTATCCGTTCCAACGGGCTCGGCAAGGGAAATTGTGGTTTTATGCTTTTTATTAGAGCGTATCAGCATCAAAATTTCATTTTCAATGCACCGAGCGGTGTACGTTGCAAGCGCCGTACCGCGACCGGGCTTATACGTGCTGATTGCCTTAATCAAACCGATGCTCCCCACCGAAATCAAATCGTCCGTTTCCGCCGCACCCGTGTATTTTTTTACGATATGTGCCACCAAACGCATATTATGCTTCACCAAAATCTCTTTCGCTTGCTTATCTCCCTGCGCCACCAACGCAAGGTATTTTTCTTCCTGCTCTTTCGTCAACGGCTTCGGAAAGGAATTCTTGTTTCCGATGCTTCCCGTAAAAAATACAATTTTCCCTAATATCGTCCAAATAAAATCCAAAAACATACTGCACCACCTCGCCTGAATATCGTATGCGAAAGGCAGGTTGTACAATGCCATTTTATTTCTTTGGGTTTTTACGTCGCGGCGCGCGGCAAGTACTATGTTACACGTAATTATTATGCGAAACATAGTACTGCGGCTTAACAATACGCGTTTTTGGGCTTATTTTTCCCGTTTTTTGGGAATTTTAGGAACTATGCGTGGTATAATACCTATGTTTGACATAATTCTTTTGCGGGATAATAAGAAAAAGGGCTTAATCAAGCCCTTTTTCCCTATATATGCCGTAAAAAGCGTTAAATTGAAGATTTGAGCCTGTCTGTAAGCCGAGTTCTGTCGTGTACGGTCATTTATCTAGGCTTACCGTCACCGATAAGCTCAAGCGATATTCACGGTAAATCGTCGGACGGACAGCCCTATTTGACGATTACCCAATCTTGCAGCGGGTGGGGTTTACATTGCATACCGTGTTACCACGGTATCGGTGAGCTCTTACCTCGCCTTTCCATCCTTACCGCAAACGGGCAAGCTTTTACAAGCCGTTCAAAACCAAAGGTTAAGCCTTTTGCGGCGGTTTATTTCTGTTGCACTTTCCTTAAAGTCGCCTTCACCTGACGTTATCAGGCACCCTGTCCTATGCTGCTCGGACTTTCCTCACGGTCTTAAAGACCCCGCGACCGTATAACAGACTCAAATCTATTATATTATAACACCTTTTTTTGAAAAAATCACCTGTTTTTCCTTGCTTTTTAAAAGAAAAAGGAGTAAAATGGTAGTAATCTTTTTAATATAATGGGTGAGAGTTGGCGATTTTGCCGATTTGCCTTAATTATACGGGGTTTTATTATGAAAAAAACAAAAATTATATGCACTATCGGCCCTAGCAGCGAACGCAAGGAAATCTTTGCAAAAATGGCGGAATCGGGAATGGACGTCGTTCGTTTAAATTTCTCGCACGGCACGCACGAAGACTATGCAAAGAAAATTAAAATGATTAAGGAAGTCCGCACGGAAAAGAAGCTTCCCCTTCCTATTATGTTGGATACCAAAGGCCCGGAATTTAGAATCCGTTCCTTTAAAAATGGAAAAATCCTTTTAAACGAAGGCGATAGCTTCACGTTTACCACCGAACAAATCGAAGGCGATGAATCGCGCGTAAGCGTTTCGTACGGCGGCATTTGCGATGATTTAGTGGAAAACGATAAAATTCTTTTGAATAACGGACTTATCGTTTTTCGCGTAGTTTCCGTGGAACGCCCCAACGTGCATTGCGTTGTAGAAATCGGCGGCGAGCTTTCCAGCAATAAATCGATGTTCTTCCCCGATAAGGAACTGCATTTGGAATTCCTTTCTGAACAAGATAAAGCCGATTTGCTGTTCGGTATTGAGCAAGACGTTGATTTTGTGGCTTTGTCCTTCGTATCCAAGGCACAAGACGTGCTTGACGCCAAAAACTTCCTTGCGGAAAACGGCGGCGCGCATATTGACGTCATTGCAAAAATAGAAAACCGCGCGGGCGTAAATAATCTTGTGGACATTATACAGGTTTCCGACGGCATTATGGTTGCGCGCGGCGACCTTGGCGTGGAAATTCCTTACGTAGAACTGCCGAACGTGCAAAAATATATCATAAATCAATGCCGTATCCACGGTAAACGCGTAATTACCGCCACGGAAATGCTAGAATCAATGATTCACAATCCCCGCCCTACGCGAGCGGAAATTTCGGACGTTGCAAATGCCGTATACGACGGTACTTCCGCCGTTATGCTTTCCGGGGAAACCGCGGCGGGCAATTATCCCGTGCAATCCGTTAACGCAATGGCAAGAATTGTAGAACACGCGGAAGAACATATCGAATATATCCAAAGTATTGAAAACTTTGAAATTCGCACCACTTCGGAAGCGTTGTCGCACTCCGCCGCTACCCTCGCCAAGGACTTGAACGCAAGCGCGATTGTCGTTTGTACGCGCACGGGCGGTACGGCACGTAAGGTTTCGCGTTTCCGTCCTAATATCAATATTATCGGTATTACTACGGATATCCACGCATACCGTCAGCTTGCGCTGAGCTGGGGCGTTTTACCTGCGATTACCGACGAGTATTCTTCCATTGATATTCTTTTCTATTTCGCGAAGCAGATTGCCAAGGAAAGCGGCTTGGTGAAAAAAGGCGATACCATCGTTATTACCGGCGGTACGCCGAACGGAAAGAGCGGAAACTCCAACCTTATCAACGTAGAAACCATTTAAGCTTTTGTTTGTGCATAGACGGCTTTCGTGTTTCACCTATCTTTGGAACGTTGCGGTCAATTCCTTTATACGGACTTGACCGCTTTTCTTTGTGTTTATATAGAAGAATTGCAAGAAAAAAGCGGAAAGAAGCATTAAAACACTTGCATTTTAGGCGAGAATGCGCTATAATATAAAAGCTGTTGCAGAGATGGCGGAGCGGTTGAACGCGCACGATTCGAAATCGTGTTATGCAGGAATGTATACAAGGGTTCAAATCCCTTTCTCTGCGCCACGAAAAAAGCACCCCAAGAGGGTGCTTTTTTCGTGGCAACAAGCAAGCCTTGGCAAGGGATTGGCGTTACAATTTTTTAACTAAAAATTAGAAATAACCTTTAAGCGGTTGACGAAATTGATAAGCTTGTGATATAATATAAAATGACATAGTGGCGGAGCATATACTTTTGCTTACGCCGCGCCGTGATTCGTTTGTAAAACAAACGAAAAACCTTTTTAGGAGAGAACAACGGTATGTGGGTAGTATTATTGATTTTAACGGTTGGTATTTCCGTCGCGCTTGCGGCGTTCGTTTTGCCGCAAAAATATTTACGGGCAAGACACGCAATCAAAGAACCGACCGATCGCGGGATTAAAAAGGTCTTGGAAAAGGGCAAGTCGG
>JAZSGC010000125.1:0-9118 GCA_045532525.1 Candidatus Scatosoma sp. | reverse complement strand
AGGAGTTGAAACGCTCGTTCATCGCCTACGCGATGGCGGTCAATAAATCGAGAGCGATCCCCGACGTGCGCGACGGCTTGAAACCCGTCCACCGTCGTATCCTCTATTCAATGCACGAAATGGGGCTTTACAACGATAAGGCGACGAGAAAGTGCGCGCGTATCGTCGGTGACTGTATGGGTAAATATCACCCTCACGGCGACAGCTCGGTATACGACGCCCTCGTGCGATTAGCACAGGAATTTACCATCAATTTCCCGCTCGTGTACGGTCACGGTAACTTCGGTTCTGTGGACGGCGACTCGGCGGCGGCTATGCGTTATACGGAAGCAAAGCTGACCAAGCTTGCGGCGGAAATGCTCCGTGACCTCGACAAGGAAACGGTCGATATGATTGCCAACTTCGACGGAACGGAAATGGAGCCTACCGTATTGCCTGCAAGATATCCAAACCTGCTCGTCAACGGCGCGGACGGTATCGCCGTCGGTATGGCGACGAACATTCCTCCCCACAACCTTGCGGAAGTCATCGACGGTACGATTGCATTGATTGACAATCCCGAAATCACGGTGGACGAGCTGATGGAATACATTCCCGCGCCCGACTTCCCTACGGGTGGTATTTTGATGGGCAGAAGCGGCATTAAAAAGGCGTATAGAACGGGGCAAGGCAACCTTGTTATTCGTTCCAAATGCGACATTGAAGAATACGGCACGGGCGGAAATACCCGTTCGCGTATCGTCGTGACGGAAATTCCTTACCAGGTAAACAAAGCGCAGCTTGTCAAAACGATTGCCGATATGGTAAACGACAAAAAAATCGAAGGGATTTCGGATATCCGCGACGAATCGGGCAGAGACGGTATGCGTATCGTTATCGAAGTGAAAAAGGACGCAAACGCACAGGTCGTGCTCAACACGCTGTATAAGAAAACGAAATTGCAGACTTCGGACGGTATTATCTTGTTGGCGTTGGTGGAAAACGGTACGGAGCCCAAGACGCTGAACTTGCTGGAAATCTTGTCTCATTATCTCAATCACCAAAAAGAAGTTATCACGAGAAGAACGCGTCTTGAATTGAACAAGACGGAAGAACGCGCGCACATCATTGCGGGCTTGGTGCTTGCGCTTGCCAACGTAGACGAAGTAATTAAAATCATCAAGGCTTCCGCGGATAAGAATGCGGCGGTTACGGCGTTGACGGAAACCTTTGTTTTGGACGAAAAGCAGGCTAACGCGATTTTGGAAATGCGTTTGCAAAGACTTACTTCGTTGGAAGTGGAAAAGCTCAACGACGAGTTGGCGCAGCTTCGCGCGACCATCGAAGACTTGAAGGATATTCTCGCCAACGAAAGCCGCGTACTGGAAATCATTCGTACGGACTTGACGGAAATCAAAAATAAATATCCTTCGCCGAGAAAGACGGAAATTTCCGTGGATTACGGCAATATTGATGACGAAGACCTTATCGATAGAGAAGACGTAGTTATCACCATTACGCACGGTGGTTATATCAAGCGCTTGCCCGTAGACGAATACAAGGCGCAGGGCCGCGGCGGCAAGGGCATTACCGCACATAGACCTAAGGACGAAGACTACGTGGAAAAAATGTTCGTTTGCTGCACGCACGACCCGATTTTGCTTTTCTCGTCCAAGGGTAAGGTATATTCTATCAAGGGTTATGAAATTCCCGAAGCAAACCGCACGGCGCGCGGTAGAGCCATCGTCAACGTTATTCAGCTTGACCAAGGCGAAAAGATTGAAGCGGTGCTGCCCGTATTAGAAAACGGCACGGGTTATCTTGTAATGGCAACGGAAAAGGGGCTTATCAAGAAAACGCACACCGACGAGTTTAAGCGCATTGCCAAGAACGGTAAAATTGCCATCAAACTGCAAGAAGACGATAGACTTATCGCCGTCCGCTTCACAACGGGCGAAGATGAAATTCTTGTCGCTTCTCGCGGCGGAAAATGTATCCGCTTTGCGGAAACGGACGTTCGTCCTACCGGTCGCGGTACGCAGGGCGTTAAGGCAATCAGCCTTGCCAAGGACGATATTGTTGTGGATATGCTTATTATTGATCCTGCCTTCGATTTGTTCACGCTGACGTCGCTTGGCTATGGTAAGCGTTCCAAGATAGAGGATTACCGCTTGCAAAGCCGTGGCGGTAAGGGTATCAAAGCGGGCATCTTCAACGAAAAGACGGGATATCTTGTCAGCTTGAAGCCTGTTACCGACGAAAACGATATTATGATTATCACGACGGGCGGCACGATTATCCGTATGCACGCGGATACCATCAGCTGTATCGGCAGAAGTACGCGCGGCGTGCGAGTAATGAACGTTAAGGATAGTTTGGTGGCGACGGTAGACATCACCGAACGCGACGACGAAGCGGAAACGCAAGCGCCCGAAGAAACGGCGGCGGATTTGAGCCCCGAAGATTTGGCTGGCGAAGCGGACGCTAATGAAGAACTGGAAGAAACGGTTGTTTTGGACGACGAAGTGGTAGACGAAACGCCCGTTGACGAAGAATAAGATTAAAAATCAGCAGCCGCCCTTGGCTTGACAAGGGCGGCTGTTTTTTGTTATTTTATCGAGAATTTCGCCGTTGTGTTAAAAGCAAACGCATAGGGCAGGTGTGCGATGAAAAAGAGAAGCTGCATAGCAGGTATGCGATGAAGCAAAAAACGAACGGAGTGATTTCCGTTCGTTTTTTATGGCTTAATTCGTAGGATTTGCGGGCTTTTCCGCTTCCGTTTTTTCGTCTTTCTTCTCGTCGTCTTCTACGGGATTCATCATATCGAACGCCTTGATTAGGAAGGAAGAAACGGGGAACGCGGCTTGCACCACAATGATAAGGAGCAGGATTTGCGGCAGCGTGAACTGCACCGTATCCCAGTCTTTAAGAATGATCGTACCCAAGTGCGGAATGCTGACCACCAACAGGCAAAGCACGGTACAGCCGATAAACAGCGTGGCGCGCAAGGGGTTGAACGGACGACAAATTTGATAGAGCATCACTACGCCCGCAAAGGTGAGCGCGAGTATCATTATCGCTTTGTATTCTATCGTTTTATGGTCGTCTGCGGTCTTAGAGAAGAATTTAAAGCTGTTGTTGGGGATAATGCCGCCTTCCGTCAGCTTGAAGATAACGAAAATGGTGAGTATACCAAGCGCCATCGTTAGCGCGCCGGGTATGGCGCGGCTTAATACGTAGGGGATAAATTTGCCCTTGACGCGGTTGGTGTTCGGCTGCAAGGACAGCACGAAGGAAGGAATGGCGCTGACGAGAACTTCGTACAGCATCAGGTTTTGCGTGGTGAAGAAATACGTGCTCTTTGCAAAGAAACAAATGAGCGCCAAGAACAGGGTCAAAAGCGTCTTCATAATATAGAGCGACGCGGAATTTTTGATGTTATTGATCACTCGTCTGCCTTCGTTTACGATTTGCGGCATCGAACCGAAATTATTATCCTGCAACACAAGGTTGGCGATATTTCTTGCCGCTTCGCTGCCCGAGGCTACCGAGATAGCGCAATCCGCTTCCTTCATTGCCAAAATATCGTTTACGCCGTCGCCCGTCATTGCAACGGTATTGCCCGCTTGCTTTATCGAACGGATAAGAATGGCTTTTTGTTCGGGGGTAACTCGCCCAAACACCGTATACTGGCTTGCGGCGGTTTCCACTTCGGGCACGGAAAGACCTTCCAGCGAGATGTATTTTTCCGCGTTTTTAATGCCTGCCCGTCTTGCAACTTCGGACACGGTGATGGGGTTATCCCCCGAAATCACTTTTACGTCCACGTCGTTTTCGTGGAACCATTTAATCGTTTCAATCGCGTCGGGACGGATATTGTCGGTAAGCGTAATCAGCGCAACGGGCGATAAGCCGTCGGGTGCTTTTTCGCTGCGGATTTCGTATTTGCTATGCGCAACAAGCAAGACGCGAAGTCCCATTTGCGCGTATTGTTTTACAAGCTTATCTACCTTGATAGGCAGGGGATTGAGTACGAATTCGGGCGCGCCCATCACGTACGTGCCTTCGCCGTGGAAGGTGACTGCCGAGTACTTTCTCGCGGACGAGAAGGGCAGGTGAGAGATGGGGTGCATTTGCGTGGAGTGGCCGAAGTGGTCAAACAGCGCAATCGACGTTTGGTTATTGTCGTTGAGCGCCGCCAGCATCGAGCCGATGATCTGTTCTATCGAATGCTTGGATTTATTTTCAAGCACCTCGCAGCCGTTGACTTTCATTCTGCCGTCCGTAATCGTACCCGTTTTATCTAAGCACAGCACGTTGACGCGGGCAAGCATTTCTAAGGAATACATATCCTGCACCAGCGTTTTGTATTTGGTCAAACGAATGATGCCCACGGAAAGCGCGACGGTGGTGAGAAGCAACAGCCCCGATGGGATCATACCGATTACGACGCCGACGGTGTATTGAATGGTTTGGCTTAACGGACCTTCCCACGTTTCCGCGGAAAGCGTTTTCCAAAATCCGCCCGTAGCTTTCAGGTTGTCCCAGTCGCCGATGAATTCCTTGAAGTTGATAAGGAACATCAAAATAGCAATGGGGATGATGACGATACCGATAATTTTAATGAACAGGTTGATAGAGTTCATTATTTCGGAATTGGGGCGTTTGTATTTTTTCGCTTTCGCCGTCAGCTTGCTAATGTAGGTGAAATCGCCGATTTTTTCCACGCGCGCCGCAACTTGGCCGCTGGCTACGAAAGAGCCTGCAAACAGCTCATCCCCTTTATTTTTCTTAATCGCGACGCTTTCGCCCGTCAAAAGCGCTTCGTTGAATTCCGCGTTTCCGTCCAGTACGGTACAATCGGCAGGCACTTGCTGGCCTGCGGAAAGGATAAGTACGTCGTCTATAACGATTTGCTCCACGGGTAAGTCCACGGCTTCTCCGCCGCGCAGCACCTTTGCCGTGGGGGAAGAAAGAATGGACAGCTTGTCTATCATAAGCTTTGCGCGAATTTCCTGAATGA
Organism: Candidatus Scatosoma sp.; assembly: GCA_045532525.1. GTDB lineage: Bacteria > Bacillota > Clostridia > Christensenellales > Borkfalkiaceae > Scatosoma. Next base: position 4,116 of record JAZSGC010000125.1, on the reverse strand, counting down.
TGCTTATCGTGATATTACAAAGGAAAATGAGCACGAAAACGTATTGCGTATACGGTGCGTGCGCCAGCGCAAGGGCTACCGCGCAAATAATACACAGCAAGTTGAACACCGAACAGATATTCCCGAAGAAAATACTTTTGTACGTCTTGGAATATTTGGTGGGCGCGCTGTTGACCAGCCCTTGCTCCACGCGGACGTTTACCTGCTCCTGCGACAAGCCCTTTGCAGGGTCGGCGTTGAAGCGTTCTACGCCTGCAAGCGGGTCGACGGGCTCTTTGTTTTTTCGTTTAAAGAACCAGCCTTTCTTTTCGCTTTTTTCGTCGTCGGCAGCAGGATTAGATTTTTCCGTTTTTGCCGTATTTCCGTTGGGCTTTTCGGGTGCGTCGCCTTGGTCTATTTCAATGACGAGCTGCTCCACTTCTTCTTCATCGGTGGGCACGCGGTCGGGCAGATCTTCAAGGAGTTCCTTGTTCGAATCTTCCAAAAACTCGTCTTCCGTAGCCAGCAAATCCGCCGTTTCAGGTTGAACGGATTGCTTTTGCGCGCGGGAATCCGATTTCTTTTTCGGAGGAGCGGGCTTGTCCGCTTTGGTTGCGGGCTTGTCCGTCTTTACCGAAGAAGGAGTTTTTGTCGCCGTCGGTTTTGACGGCGTTTCTTCCGCGGTTGGTTTTTTTTCTTCTTTTTTCATTACAGCTAAATCTCCGTAAATAGAATAGATACTACCATTATAGCACGCGCGCGATGAAAATTCAAGGTTTTCAATGAAAAAATATGCGAAAATCAGGTGAAAACGGATAGCTTTTAATTGCGTTTTAAGGGGAAAAGTTGTATAATGAAGGGGAAATGACGCCGCGCGCTTTGGCGGCTTAGACGTTATGAAGAAAATTAAGAGCAATATGGAGTTACTACTATGATTGATATCAATCTCATCCGTACGAATCCGGAACTCGTAAAAGAGAATATCAAAAGAAAATTTCAAGACCGCAAGCTTCCGTTGGTAGACGAAGCTTTGGCGTTGGACACCAAGCGCCGCGCGCTCATTGCCGAAGGCGACGCGCTCCGTTCGGCAAGAAATACCTTATCTAAGCAGGTGGGTATGCTGATGAAGGAAGGCAAGCGCGAAGAAGCGGAAGCCGTAAAAGCGCAGGTGAAAGCGGACGCGGATAGATTGCTTGCCATCGAAAAGGAAAGCCAAGAAACGGACGCGGCTTTAAAGAAAGTGATGATGGCAATCCCCAACATTGTGGCGGCGGACGTGCCCGTGGGCAAGGACGATTCCGAAAACGTGGAATTGCAGCGTTTCGGCGAAGCGAAGGTGCCTGATTTTGAAGTGCCTTATCATTTGGATATTTTGGAAAAGCTGGACGGTATCGACGTGGATTCCGCGCGCCGTACTTCCGGACAGGGCTTCTATTATTTGACGGGAGATATTGCAAGATTGCATTCCGCCGTGCTTACGTATGCGCGTGATTTTATGATTGACAAGGGTTTCACGTACGTGATTCCCCCGTATATGATTCACGGCGACGTCGTTTCCGGCGTAATGAGCTTTGACGAAATGGAAAATATGATGTATAAAATCGAAGGGGAAGATTTGTATTTGATCGGTACGTCCGAGCATTCGATGATCGGTAGATTTATGGGTCAAATTATCGACGGCAAAAAGCTGCCCTTGACGATGACGAGCTATTCCCCTTGTTTCCGTAAAGAAAAGGGTGCGCACGGTATCGAAGAACGCGGTATTTACCGTATTCACCAGTTTGAAAAGCAGGAAATGATTGTCGTTTGCCGTCCCGAAGAGAGCGATGAATGGTATGAAAAGCTTTGGAACTATACCGTAGAGCTTTTCCGCTCCTTGGATATTCCCGTAAGACAGCTTGGTTGCTGCACGGGCGACCTTGCGGATTTAAAATACAAGAGCTGCGACGTGGAAGCTTGGAGTCCGCGCCAAAAGAAATATTTTGAAGTGGGGTCTTGTTCTAACCTGACCGACGCGCAGGCAAGACGTTTGTCTATCCGCTACAAGGACGACGACGGAAAAACCAAGCTTGCGCACACCTTGAACAACACCGTCGTTGCGCCCCCCCGTATGCTGATTGCGTTTATCGAAAACCATTTGCAACCCGACGGCAGCGTGACCATTCCCGCGGCGTTGCAGCCGTATATGGGCGGAAAAACGGTTATCGTACCCAAAAACTAATTGTAAAGGCAAGTGAATTGCGCTTTCGTGCGTGCGAGTCCGAAAAAAATCGGGTCGTGCGCACGCGTAGCGTTTAATTCACTCTTTTTATTTGTATGAAATATTTATTTTTTGACATCGAATGTTCGGTGGTGTCTAAGAATGCGGCGAAGATTTGCGCGTTTGGATACTGCCTGACGGATGAAGAATTTAATATTTTAGAAAAGGAAGATATTTTAATCAATCCGCAGGGCGGATTCCATCTCACAGACCGAAAGGGAACGCAGGGGTTGGTTTTGCCCTACGAGTATGCGGATTTTAAAAAATATCCTACCTTTTTAGAAAAGGCGGAAAAAATTTACGCGCTGTTGCAGGACAAGGATACCCTTGTGGCGGGACACGCGACGATGAACGACGTGAAATATTTAAATTTTGAAAGCCATCGCTTTCAGTTGCCGTCGTGTGCTTTTGATTTTGCGGATACGCAGTTTGTGTATATGGACGTCAAGGGCGAATTTTCCCGTCAGTTCGGTTTGGGCGCAATCGCGCAAGAACTGGGCGTGGAGTTTACGGCGCACCGTGCGGTGGACGACGCGTACGCGACGATGAAAGTGGCGGAAGCGATGTGTAAGGCGGCAGGCTTGGATTTTGCGCAGCTTTTGGAAAAATACCAAATCACGATGGGCAGAATTGAAAATTATGAAATTCGCCAAAACACGTCCGTCGGGTTTGCGGAATATAAGCGGGAGCAGGAACAAAAAAAGGAAGAACGGGAACGGCGCAAAGCGGAATTTCACGTGTTTGCGGATAAGGAAAAACGCCGCCGTGCGAAAGACGGCAAGTTAAAAAACAAGCGCGTTTGTTTTTCCCACCCCTTGGAGCTGCAAACGGATTTGGCGAAGACGTTGCTTGTAAAAGCGTTTGCGCAAGGCGCATTTTTGACCTATCGCGCGGAAGAATGCGACGTGTACGTTTGCTTTAAAACGGAAAGCGGCTTGCGCTTAAAGTCGGCGCAGGCAGCAAAAGCAAAAATCTTCACGCCTGACGAATTTGCTGCATTTTTAGCCTAAAAGACGGAGAACGGTATGCATAAACTGCCCGAAAAATTTATAGAAAATATGAAAAAACAGCTTCCCGAAAACGAATGGGAAGCCTTTTTCGCTTGTTATGATAAAAAGCCGCTTAAAGGGGTGCGTTTAAACCCGTTAAAGGGGGGCAGGTATGCGTTGAAAACACTTTTGCCTTTCTTGGGCGAACCTATTGTTTGGGAAGAAAACGGATACTACACCGCCGAAGAAAAGCTGGGTGGAAGCATATTTCATTTTGCAGGTGCGTTCTATTCGCAAGAGCCGTCGGCAATGAGCGCCGCGCCGCTTTTACAAGTAAAGCCCGGGGAACGGGTGTTGGATTTATGCTCCGCGCCCGGTGGGAAAGGCACGCAGCTCGCTTGTGCAATGGACGGTAAAGGGGTTATTGTACTCAACGAGCCTATCCCTTCTCGTGCGAAAATCCTTTCGCAAAACGTGGAGCGGCTGGGGATAAAAAATGCGGTGGTACTCAACGAATATCCGCAGGCCTTAGCAAAAAAATTCCGCGGTTATTTTGATAAAATTCTTGTAGACGCGCCCTGTTCGGGGGAAGGAATGTTCCGTAAAAACGCGGAAGAAGCTTTGGCGGAATGGAGTGAAGAAAACGTGCAGCTTTGTGCGGCGCGACAAAAGGAAATTTTAAACGCGGCAAGCGAAATGCTGAAAGCGGGCGGACGGTTGGTATATTCCACCTGTACCTTTGCAACTGCCGAAGATGAGGGGCAGATATGCGATTATTTGCAAAATCACCCTGAAATGCGGCTGTTAAAGCAGGAAAAGCTGTATCCGCACAAGGTGGACGGAGAAGGGCATTTTGTGGCGTTATTCGAAAAGCAATCGCGGGTAGAA
>JAZSGC010000104.1:0-19649 GCA_045532525.1 Candidatus Scatosoma sp. | reverse complement strand
TGATTTGAATGGAATTGAAATCGTTTAATTCGTACATATTCTTCTCTCCTTATTCCTCGTCGTCGCCCAAATCTTCCACAGCTTCAAAGAGTTTGCTAAAATCGAAGGAATCATCGTCTTCTTCGTCGTCAAAATCTTCGTCGCCCGATTCTGCGATATTGAAGCCGTCTTCATCGTCGTCATCTTCTTCAAAGATGGATTTAACGTCTTCGTCGTCCAAATCTTCATCGTCGTCCACGTTGAAGTCGATTTCTTCAAGGTCTTCGTCCTTAATCGCTTCTCTACGGCTTGCCGCGTTATCTCTTTCGTCCTCTTCTTCTTCCACTTCGCGAATGATGAGCTCGTCGCCCGATTCCGTCAATACCTTTACGTCAAGCGCCAAGGACTGTAATTCTTTGAGCAGGACTTTGAACGCTTCGGGGATACCGGGTTCGGAAATATTTTCGCCGCGAACGATGGATTCGTAGGTCTTTACACGACCGACAACGTCGTCCGATTTTACGGTAAGAATTTCTTGCAAAATATGCGCTGCGCCGTATGCTTCCAACGCCCAAACTTCCATTTCACCGAAACGCTGACCGCCGAATTGCGCTTTACCGCCAAGGGGCTGCTGCGTTACGAGCGAGTAAGGACCGATTGCACGCGCGTGAATCTTATCGTCGACAAGGTGGATAAGCTTAATCATATACTGAACGCCGATGGTTACGCGGTTTTCAAAGGGTTCGCCCGTTCTACCGTCGAACACTTGGAACTTACCGTCTACCTTGCCGTCGGGGTTCAACAAATTGTTTTCGCGGAACATAACTTCCAAATCTTTTTCGGTTGCGCCGTCGAATACGGGAGTCGCAATCTTCCAACCAAGCTGCTTACAAACGTAGCCAAGGTGAACTTCCAAAACCTGACCGATGTTCATACGCGAAGGAACGCCCAAGGGGTTGAGCAAGATTTGTAAAGGCGTACCGTCGGCAAGGAAAGGCATATCCGCCTGCGAAAGCACGCGGGAGATAACGCCCTTGTTACCGTGACGGCCTGCCATCTTATCGCCGACTTGAATTTTACGCTTCTGCGCGATATATACGCGTACGAGCTTGTTTACGCCGGGATCAAGTTCGTCTTTATTTTCTCTGGTGAATACCTTAACGTCAACGACAACGCCGCCTTCGCCGTGAGGTACTTTCAAGGAAGTATCGCGCACTTCTCTGGACTTTTCGCCAAAAATCGCGCGGAGCAATCTTTCTTCGGGCGTAAGCTCTGCTTCACCCTTCGGGGAAACCTTACCCACGAGAATGTCGCCGCTTTGTACTTCCGCACCGATACGAATGATACCGTCTTCGTCCAAATCTTTGAGCGCGTCGTCGCCTACGTTAGGAATATCGCGCGTGATTTCTTCGGGGCCGAGCTTGGTATCTCTCGCTTCCATTTCGTGCTTTTCGATATGGATAGACGTGAACACGTCGTCCTGCACAAGCTTTTCGGAAAGCAAGATAGCGTCTTCGTAGTTATAGCCTTCCCATTCCATATAGCCGACGAGAATATTTTTACCAAGCGCAAGCTCACCGTTGTTGGTCGAAGGACCGTCCGCGATGATTTCGCCTTTGAATACTCTGTCGCCCGTGGAAACGATGGGACGTTGGTTCAAGCACGTACCTGCGTTGGAACGCTCGAATTTCTTCAAGGGATATTCCGCAATCGTGCCGTCTTCTTCACGGATTTTAATCATATTCGACGCACAGGATACGACGACGCCCGCTTCTCTTGCGGTAACGATAACGCCGGAATACTGCGCGATAGAGCTTTCGATACCCGTTGCGACGATTGCCGATTCCGTTTTCAAAAGGGGAACTGCCTGACGTTGCATGTTCGAGCCCATCAACGCACGGTTGGTATCGTCGTTTTCAAGGAAAGGAATAAGCGCCGCCGCTACGGAAACGAGCTGCTTGGGCGATACGTCCATATAGTCCATCTTTTCGCGGGGCATTTCCGTGATGTCGTTTTGATGACGGCAGCCTACGCGTTCGTTGACGAACTTGCCTTCTTCGTCCAAGGGTTCGTTTGCCTGTGCAACGATGTATTTATCTTCTTCGTCTGCGGTAAGGTAATCCACCTGCGTGGTAACGATACCCGTCGCCTTGTCCACTCTGCGATACGGGCTCATAATAAAGCCGTATTCGTTTACTCTTGCAAAGGTTGCAAGCGACGTGATAAGACCGATGTTTTGACCTTCGGGCGTTTCGATAGGACACATACGACCATAGTGCGTATGGTGAATGTCACGAACTTCAAAGGTTGCGCGGTCTCTGTTCAAACCGCCGGGACCGAGCGCGGAAAGCTTACGCTTGTGGGTAAGCTCTGCGATGGGGTTGGTTTGGTCCATAAATTGCGAAAGCTGGGACGAACCGAAGAATTCGCGAATGACTGCGGATACGGGACGGATATTGATGAGTGCGGAAGCCGTGATTTCCATCGGGTCTTGCGTACCCATTCTTTCCTTAATCAATCTTTCCAAACGCGCAATACCGATGCGGAGTTGGTTTTGGAGCAATTCGCCTACCGAACGAACGCGACGGTTGCCAAGGTGGTCGATGTTGTCCGTCGTGCCGATACCGTATCTCAAATCCAAGTTGGTGGAAATAGACGCAACGATATCGTCTACCGTGATGTGCTTGTGGCAGAGCTTGTCGATCAAAGGACGCATTTCCTTCTTTTGTTCCTTGGTGGGAATCGGGTGCTCGCCGTTTAAAATTTCGTGGAAAAGCTTACAAGCCGCCACAAATTTACGGCGGTTATCTCTTCTCTTTTCTCTATTCTTCTTTTCTTCGGGCTTTTCGTCGGGTTCTTCCGCCTTTTCAGGGGTCTTGTAAAGCTCGTTGATGTCGTCGGTGTACTTTTCCGCAACTTCTTCTACGCTAAGCTCTGCACATTCCTTTGCAATGAGCTGGGAGAAACGGAAGGTGGGATAGTGTACGGTGGGCAACAAGCCGAAATCCTTTGCGCGCGCCTGCACGGGTACGTCGGAAATTGCCGCAAAGTCTACGGTGTTGTTGGAAATCATCTTGTGGCGGATTTCGCCGTCTTCGGGATCGTCAACAAGCACGAAAATTTCGCCGATACCGCAGTTTTGGATTTCCTTTGCTTTTACTTCAGAAATCTTTTCGCCTGCTTCCGCAATCACTTCGCCCGTTTCGGGATTGATTACGTTGTCCGCTACGCGGCAGCCTTCCAAACGGAAGGAAAGGCAAAGCTTTTTGTTATACTTATATCTGCCCACCTTTGCAATGTCGTAACGGCGGCTTTCAAAGAACAAATTGAAAAGGTGCGCTCTCACGGATTCTTCCGTGGGCGCTTCACCGGGACGAAGACGACGGTACAGCTCGTACAAGCCGTCCGATTCGGATTTTGCGGTGTCCTTTGCAAGGGTAGACGCGATCATTTTATCGCCGGGGAACAGGTCTTCGATGGAACGGTTAGAACCGTAGCCGAGCGCGCGCAAAAGCGCCGTGATGGGCAGCTTCTTCTTTCTGTCCACACGAACGTACAATGCGTCCTGTGAGTCCTGTTCAAGTTCCAGCCACGCACCGCGGTTGGGCATAACGGTGGTTGCGAACATTTCCTTACCCGTCTTATCCTTACTGGAAGCGTTGTACACGCCGGGGGAACGAACGAGCTGGGAAACGATAACGCGTTCCGCGCCGTTGATGATGAACGCGCCGTTTTCCGTCATCAAGGGAAGCTCGCCCATAAATACTTCTTGGTCGAGAACTTCGTTTTTCACCTTGTTGACCAAACGAACCTTTACGCGCAAGGGAAGCGCGTATGTTGCGTCACGGGTACGACATTCCTTTTCGTCGTACTTGGGTTTATCGCCAAATCTGTGCTCTAAGAAATAGAGTTCGAAACGGTCGGAGTAGTCGGTAATCGGAGAAAAATCTTCGAATACTTCGCTGATACCTTCTTCAATAAAGGTATTGTAGCTGTCCTTCTGGATTTCAACGAGATCGGGAATGTCGATAACTTCGTTGATCGAACCGAATTTTCTTCTTTCGGTTTTGCCGTACTTTGAAATAGGTAAATCCACAGTTAAAATTGCTCCTTAAAATTTTTTTAGGCGATCTACCGAGTATATCTTTTCATCGATAAAAATCGAATTTTTGTCTTGGTTTGAAATTTTTTGTATCTTACGCTTTACTTTTGCACTCGTTTGCGGTATAATATATATATTGAAAGTGATTTTCCCCTAAAAACCCCCTTTTTTCGGGTGTTTTTTCGGGAAAATTCTCCCAACTTTTCCGTTTTCGAGCGGCATTACACCATTTTAAGCATAATGATACATTATCTAATTATACCCCGCCGAAAATTGCTTGTCAAGCGTTTTTGGTTTTCAAAGTATAATTTTTTGAAAAAAAGTTATCCGCAAAGGAGTTTTTTTGTATGAGAATCGACAAATTTCTTAAAGTTTCCCGTATTTTAAAGCGGCGCACCGTGGCGCAGGAGGCGTGCTCGGAAGAAAAGGTCGTTGTCAACGGTAAGCCCGCCAAGCCTTCCACCGCCGTAAAAATCGGCGACGTCGTAGAAGTGCTTTACGCGACGGGCGTTTTGAAATTCCGCGTCGTCAACGTCAAAGAAACGGTGAAAAAGGACGAAGCGGCTTCCCTTTACGAGGTAATGGTATGAAACAACGCATTTGCGCCGTGATTTGCGCGGCTGGCAAGGGTCTGCGCGCAGGCTTTTCCAAAAATAAATTGCTGGTTTGTATTGACGGAGAACCCGTTTTAACGCACACCTTACGCGCCTTTGATTTGGACGTTATCGACGAAATTCTCGTGGCGCATTCCCCCGAAGACGCCGCTGAAATACAAGCTTTGTCCGCCGATTTTTCCAAGGTCAAGCTGGTGCAGGGGGGTGAAACGCGCACACAAACGGTGTATAACGCCTTGCGCGCAACGGAAAGCGAAATCGTACTTATCCACGACGGCGCACGCCCCTTTGTTTCTCGCGGCGTGATTGAAAATTGCATACAGTCGGTTTTACAATTCGGCAGCGGCATTTGCGCTCTGCCCTGCACGGATACGATTGCCGTGAAATCGGAAAACGACGAAATCGTCAACGTGCCGAATCGGGATACCCTTGTCCGCATTCAAACGCCGCAAGGCTTTTTCCGTGCGGATATCCTTTCTGCCTACGAAAAGGCAATGGCAAGCGCAAACGCAAGCTACACCGACGATTCTTCCGTATATGCAAAATACTGCGCTTTACCCCGCCTTTGCGACGGCGCGGAAGAAAACGTAAAGCTCACCCATTACGCCGATTTTAAGCGTTTGGAAAAAACCGCGCGCTGCGGCTTTGGCGTGGATACGCACGCCTTTGGCAAGGCGCAGGATTACATTGTGCTCGCAGGCGTAAAAATTCCGTCCGAAAGCGGACTGATCGCCCACAGCGACGGCGACGTTTTGGTGCACGCGCTGATGGACGCGCTGCTCTCCGCGGCAGGGCTTCGGGATATCGGGTATTATTTCCCCGATACGGACGAAAAATATAAGGGCGCAAGCTCGATGACGATGCTTGCGCAGGTAATGAAAATGCTGCAATCGCAAGGCTACGGCGTACAAAACGTTTCCATCGCCGTGCAAGCGGAAAAGCCCCGCCTTGCCAAATATATTGAAACTATGAAAAACGCGCTTGCGCAAGCGTTGGAGATTCCCACCCAAGCGGTAGGCGTCAGCGCCGGTACGAACGAAGGTTTGGGCTACGTAGGCGAAGGCAAAGGCATCACCGTCAACGCGTACGTGCTGTTGTGTAATCGTTCTTAAAGGATTTTAATTATGGCTGCAAAAACAAAACTTCCCACCACGCAATTCGTATGCTCCACCTGCGGTTACACCGCGCCGAAATGGTTGGGCAAATGCCCCGATTGCGGAAATTTCAACACGATGCAAGAAGAAATCGTGCGCGCGGCAACCCCCGTGCAAAGCGAATTACGCAGGGGCATGTCCGAGATGAAAACCCGCGCCCTGCCCTTATCTAAGGTCGGCTACGAAAAATTTCAGCGCGTCAAAAGCGGTATTTCTGAATTCGACACCGTGCTGGGCGGCGGCATCGTGCCCGGCTCCTTGGTGCTGCTCGGCGGCGACCCCGGTATCGGGAAATCCACCCTTTTAACACAGGTTTCCGCGTACCTTGCGCAAACGCAAAAGGAGCCGACGCTCTACGTTTCCGCCGAAGAAAGCTGCTCGCAGGTAAAAATGCGTTGCGAACGGCTGGGATTGAATTCCGACAATTTATTCCTGCTTAACGAAACGTGCTTGGAAGATATGGAAAGTGCGCTGGGCGATTGCCGCTTCGTAGTCATCGACTCCATTCAAGCCGTCTACACGGAAACGCTGTCTTCGGCGGCGGGCTCGGTGGGACAGGTGCGCGAATGCGCCGCAAAGCTGATGCGTATTGCCAAATCGCGGAATATCACCTTTTTTATCATCGGTCACGTCACCAAGGAAGGCGCGCTTGCCGGTCCGAAAGTGCTTGAACATATTATGGACACCGTGCTGTATTTTGAAGGTCAGCCCGAAGACAATTTCAAGCTGCTTCGCGCCGTGAAAAACCGCTTTGGCTCCGCGCAGGAGGTGGGCGTGTTCGAGATGACGGACGCAGGCATTAAAAGCGTGAACGACTATGCGGAAATTTTCCTTTCGGAAACGCGCGGCGTGGCGGCGGGCTCGGCAGTTACTCCCTCCGAAAGCGGCAACCGCTGTATGAACGTAGAAATTCAAACGCTGATTTCCAAAACCGCATACGGTATGCCCCGCCGAATGAGCTTAGGCGTGGATTACAATAAGCTGGTGGTGCTGATTGCCGTTTTGGAAAAGCGTTGCGCCATTCCTTTCTTTTCTTCGGACGTATATATCAACGCGATGGGCGGCATTAAGCTGGACGAGCCGTCCGTCGACCTTGCCATTTGCGCGGCGCTTGCCAGCGCGGCGAGCGACGCCCCTATCGACAAGTACACCGCCGTGTTTGGCGAAGTTGGTTTGACGGGAGAAATCCGACCCGTACGCTTTGCCGAAAAACGGATAATCGAATGTATTAAAACAGGCTTTAAGCAAGTGGTTTTGCCTGCAAAAAATATGAAAACCTGCGAAAAATACAAGGACAAAATCAAACTTATCCCCGTACAATACGTGGGGCAAATGATAAAGGCTTTGGGCTTGCGCCCCGCAAACGCACCCCCTACCTTCGGCGCAAAAATGGACGAATAAACGCTATACCGTCCCTTTATTCTTTCGCTTAAAACGCATTTCAACGCGTACCTGCCCACGGGATTTAAAAAAATGTCAATGAAAAACCGACCCCGAAAAACTCGGAGTCGGTTTGCTTTTTTATTGTACGTTACGGATTAAGGCTTACCATCAAATCTTGATATTTTTCTCTGGTCGCTTTGGTTGCGAAATAATCCTGCTTAAAAATATAATCGCAATGCTTGATTTTATTGACAAGCTTTTCCGCCTCTTTTTCGTACGTTTTGATACGCGATTCGCTAAGCGTATCGTCCTTATACAAGTGCGTGATAACGCTTCTGCCTACAATCCCTTCAAATACGAAAATATCATACGAACGGGAATACAGCACCGATTCCACGGGAGTGCGAACGACCACGCCGTTTTCGTCGCGCACGGGGAAGCCTTCCTCGTCTAATACGGTGTTATAATCGAAAATGGAATGTCCGTAATACATATTCGTATAATACCGAATCCCCAACAAATCCAACAAGGTAGGTAAGATATCCGCCGTGCAGGTGAATTTATTGATGAAGCGAGTTTTCCATTTGTTTTGTACGGTTTCCGTAAGCTGGCTATCGCGAATCATCAAGGGCACGCGGTACATATTCGTGAATTGACGGTCGGTTTTATATCCGTCGATATCCTTGACGTAGTTGCTCAGCTCGTTATAATATGCGTTATGGTCGCCGAAGAGCAAAATCATCGTATCGTCCAAAATGTTCTTCTTTTCCAAGTCCGCATAGATACAGCCGATGGCTTTATCGAATTCTTTCGCCGTAATCATATAATACAGCAATATTCTCGCTTCCTTGTCCGACGTGGGGGGCATATTCGCGCCCAATACCTTTTCCACTTCTTCACGCGCCCATCTTAAATTGTCGCGGTCGTAATACGCGCCGTGCATCGTGATCGACGTGATATAGGTACAGAAGCGTTTATCCGTAGGGAACATTTCGTCCTTGCAAATTTCAATCATCTCGCTGTCGAGATTCATTTCTTCCGTCTTTTCGCGATAATCGTAGAATATGGGACGGAGCGCAGCCGCTTCTTCATACTTGCCGCTTGCTTCCAGCTCCTCCTTTTGCGCTTCGTACAGCGCATTTGCTTTTTTCGCCATATCGTAGCGGTCGGTGATGCTTTCAAAACCAAAGGTTTTGTGCGTAACTTCACGGTTATAGAATTTCTTTTCGCCGTTATGGAAAGAACGCGCCTGCAAGCCCTTTTCACTCTTATCCAAAAGCTTTAATACGTTGGGCAGCGTTTGCGGCATTTCCACGTCGTAATAATCGTAGGTGATATATTTTTCCGTCGGGTAACAACCGAGAATACTCAGCGTTTCGGAAGCGTCCGTTTTTTCACGGGAGTGGAAGTTGGTCGCCACCACGCTCTCGTTATAAAAACGGGTCAGGTTGGGATAGAGCTGCGCAAGCTGCGCTTCCGTAAAATCTAACTGATTAGGGCTTTCATAGAACTGTTCGCTGCGCATAAACGCGTACCATTCAAAGGATTCGCTTAACAGCACCACTACGTTTTTTCCCTTTGCCGCGCCGAAGAAATCGGTGGGCTGGGACTTCGTTTTTTCGTCGTAGATAAAGCCTTCGATTTGTTCGTTGCTCATTCGGCTTTTATCGCCGCGAATGGTAACGCCGATTTCCCCAAACAGGTTGCCTATCATACCGTACGAAGCGTAAACGCTGGTCGATTTCCCCGTAAGCATTTCCTCGTACTTGTTGGTGTTTGTGGGATAGTAGGTCAGGAAAGAAATCACCAACGTAGCGATACCCGCAAGCGTCGTACCCAAATAGAAGAAGAACGGCTTCCTTTGGAATTTTTCCTTTTCCTTTTTCTTTTCCCTGCCCTTGATAAGCCGCAAGCCGTAGATGATAAACGCTACGCAACAGAACAAGCCCATATAGAACACCAACGGATTGACGGGGATTTTTTCCAAAGCCGCCACCGCGTCGTTACGCAAATTCAACAAGCTAAATTCAAAATATTGCCCCGTCATATCATACAGCGCGGCAAAAATCAAATCGACCACCGTTTGCGCGGCGAGCAATACGCCCCCCACCGCCAAGCGAATACGGTCGTCAGGGATAAGCAAAAGTCCACCTACAAAAAAGATGAAAAGCCCCAGCATCAGCATCGGACGGCTCATAAACACGTTGCCTTCTACGGCAAACACCGCCGTCATTTCGATGACGATTGCCAACACGAAATAGATAAGCGGAAACTGGTTCTTTTTCAGCCATTCCAGCGTTTTTGTCCAAAATACTTTATTTTTCATTCGTTGCACTCCTTACAAGCGCCTTAGCCGTTCGACGACGGCGTCAGAAAATATAGATAAAAAAGGTCAAGAGATAGGTCTTTACTTCGCTTCTTTCCGTGAAGTAGTAAATGGCGGTAAAAGCCACGTAGAACGCGATATACGTCCAAGCGAACGGATTGCCCGTAGAGCACACGTCGTAGATACCGAACAACACGAGCATCGCGCCCGCGCCGATCCATTTCAAGAAACGCACGTGGCTGATGTCCCAAAACTCCAAAAGCGCCTGCCAAATCCCCAGCGCCGCGCGAAGCATCATTACAATCCATATGCACTTGACGAGATTGACCACGATTTCGCCGCCCTTATTGATGAGCTCGCTATACGTAATTTTATCGCCGAGCTCGTAGAAAGGCTTTACCTGAAAATCAATTTGCAAGCTGATAAGAAGCAAGCAAGCCACCGTGATGAGCAACAGCGAACCGACGTTGCGCCAAGGTAAAACGGGTTTGGACTGGAAGGTCGTTACCCACCAGGTCTTAAATTTTGCAAGGCGTTCCGCGTTTCTTTGCTTGCGTTCTTCCTTGCTCAATCGCCCGTCCTGTTTTACCGTTTCGGCTGCGGGTGCTTCCGTTTTCGTCGGCTGATTTTCCGCTTTCGCGGCTGCGTCATCCGTCTTTTCCGTTTGCGTTTGCGCGCCTTCGGACGTCAATTCCTTACCCGTCAGCATTTCCGTTTTGCGTTTGACGGTTTTCTTAAATCCGTTTTCTACGGACAAGATAATCGCCATACCGATCAGCCAAAAAATTACGGTGAACAGCGCGGTGAAAAAGCCGCGAAGCTGACCGGGTTCGGACCAGTTTAATACGCACCAGTCGAACATTTTTGCAATCGGCTCTGCAATCAGAGGCGTCAAGACCACGACAAGAAAATACAGCGCGTACCGCGCCATATTCCCCGTGATTTCTATCACGCTTTTCGTTAAATCCTTGTTTTTTTGCATACCTGCTCCTTACTTTTTCCCTAAAAGGGAAACCGTATTCACACTTCTCATTGGTGTATTTTTCTTATTCCACGGAAAATTTTGCCGCAATCATACAAGTATATTATACCTTTTTGTAAACTTTTTTTCAACTGTATTTAGGGCAAAACGAAAATTTTCACAAAATTTTTATTGCAAACGCCGCTTTATTATACGCAAAGCCTTTTCGCCTTTAACGACAAGGGAAAAGCGCGGCATATCGCCGCGCTGAAATTCTTATTTTAAAGCAGCTTAGACAAAAGCTCCGCCCTGCTTTTTGCCGAAAGATATACGGGGGGCACGTCAAATAACGTTTTGCAGCCGTATACCCCGTCCTGATTTAAACGGAATGTCGCCCGCGCACACGCGACGAGTACGGACGCCGTAAATTCGGGGTTGGAATCCAGCTTTAAGGAATAGCCGATAACGTGCTTATGGCTCCCGTTTTCACCAGTATTCCCTATGCGCAACACTTCGCCGCCGTGGGGAAGTCCGCTGTGGTTTTGTTGCATTTCCGCCGCCGAAATGAAATGCACCGTCGTTTGATAGTCGGCAAAATAGTTGGGCATCGTTTTGATTTCTTTTTCTATCCGTGCCAAATCCGCGCCGTCCTTCGCCACGACAAAGCATACTCTTTCGTGCTTTTGCGCCGTGGTCAGCTCGGGCGTTTGCCCTGCGCGCACCGCTTGGATCGCACTTTCAACGGGAATGGTGTACTGCCTTGCGTCCAAAACCCCGTCGATACGGCGCACCGCGTCGGAATGGCCTTGGCTCACCCCTTTCCCCCAAAAGGTATAGTCCTTTCCGTCGGGCAATACCGCGGACGAATATAATCTCGCCAACGAAAACATACCGGGATCCCAGCCCGCGGAAACAATCGCCGTCTTTTTCGCCTGCGCCGCTTCCCTTTCTACGTTTTCTACGTGCGTAGGGATTTTAGCGTGCGTATCAAAGCTATCCACAACGTTGAACAGCTTGGCAAGCGACGGCGTTTGCGTGGGCAGGTCGGTCGCGCTGCCGCCGCAAAGTATCATTACGTCGATTTTATCCTGCATTTGTTCCGCTTCGGAAACGGAATACACGGGTATACCCGTCAACGTTTTTAACGTTTCGGGCGCACGGCGGGTGAATACCCCCACCCCTTCCATATCGGGATTTTGTTGAATTGCCAGTTCTACGCCTTTGCCAAGGTTGCCATAGCCGTAAATACCGATGCGAATACTCATAGTTTCTCCCTTCAATATTGCCGTTTTCGTTCGGCAATCAATACATTTCGATGTATGCGTCACGTTCTGCGCCAACGGATACGTACTTAATTTTACAGCCGCAGGCTTCTTCCAAATACTTCACGTAATCCAACGCTTCTTTGGGCAAATCTTCTACCTTGCGGCATTTGGAAATATCGCAATTCCAGCCCTTTACCGTTTTGAAAATGGGCTTGCAATCGTCCAAAACGTCTACAAACGGGAATTCGTGAATAACCTCGCCGTTCAATTCGTACGCTACGCAAACTTCAATTTCTTCATAACCCGACAAAACGTCCATTTTCGTGAGTGCGATTTCGGTTGCGCCTTGGCAACGGATACCGTAACGAGACGCCACGATGTCGAAAGGTCCAACTCTGCGGGGTCTGCCCGTCGCCGCACCGTACTCGCCGCCAAGCTGACGAAGCTTTTCCGCCTTTTCGCCAAAATATTCCGCCGTGAACGGGCCTTCGCCCACGCACGTGGAATACGCCTTCATAATCCCCACGGAGTTATCCAGCTGCAACTGGGGTACGCCTGCGCCGATGGGCGCATACGCCGCAATCGTCGACGACGCCGACGTGTAGGGGTGAATACCGAAATCGATATCGCGCATTGCGCCAAGCTGCGCTTCAAACATAATGTTTTTGCCCTGCGCGTGCGCTTCCGTCAAATACAAGCCCACGTCGCAAATAAAGGGCGCAAGCTCCTTGCCGAATTCTTCAAAATACGCAATCATATCTTCCGTTTTGACGGGTTCGGAACGATAGCCGCCGACCACGGTGAGATTTTTCCATTCCACGATGTCGGCAATGCGCGCGTACAGGCGTTCGGTATTCAAAAGCTCACCCATACGGAAGGCTTTTTTATAAAATTTGTCCGCATATACGGGGCTGATACCGCGGCGGGTAGAGCCGAATTTTTTGCCTGCCAAGCGGTCCTCTTCCAAGCAGTCGAGAAGAACGTGATAGGGCATCGTGATTACCGCGCGGTCGGAAATTTTCAAATTTTCGGGCGTGATTTTAATGCCGCCTTCGCGAAGCTTTTTGATTTCGCCGCAAAGGTGCTTAATATCAATAACCATACCGGGACCCATTACGTTGACGACGTCTTCGCGCAAAATCCCCGAAGGCAAAAGGTTCAGGATAAATTTCCCCCTTTCGTTGATGACGGTATGACCCGCGTTATTTCCACCTTGATAACGGCAAACGACGTCGAATTTTTCGCTCAGCAAGTCGACCATTCTGCCCTTGCCTTCGTCGCCCCAGTTAATACCGCAAATAGATGTAAGCATATTTATACGTTCTCCTTTTGGTTTTTCCGTAAAATTTCGCCTTTCTCAACACAAAAAAATAGCCATCTTCAAAGCACAGCCTTGAAAACGACCTTTCCCTGCATTTTACTGTGCAATCTATTATAACTCTTTTTTTATTGCCTGTCAAGCCAAACGCCGACGAAAAAAGTAGTTTTTTTCGCCTTTTTATTCGCTAATTCGATAAAATTTTCACGAAAATTTTCACTTGTTATTGACAAGTTTTACAAAATGGTATATTATAATATAAAAAATTGAAAAAACCGTAGAAATAAGGAGGGTTAATTTTATGTATTGTAGAGAATGCGGTCAAAAACTTACCCTTCGCTTTTGTGAAAACGAAGGGCTTATCCCCTACTGTGAAAAATGCCAAGCGTATATGTTTCCGCAATTTCCCGTAGCGGTGTCGATGGTGGTAACCAACCGCGCGCAGAATAAGGTATTGCTGGCAAAGCACGTGGAAGACGACGATTTTATTTTGTTTGCAGGCTACATCAAAAAGGGCGAAAATGCGGAAAAAACCATTCCGCGCGAAATCAAGGAAGAAATCGGCTTAGACGTGGTCAAGGCGAAATATATGTCTTCGCGCTATCACGCCCGCAAAGATATTTTGATGCTCAATTTCATCGTCGTAGTGGAAGATACGCCCATCAAATGCAACGCAAACGAAATTTCCGAAGCCCGTTGGTGCTCCCCCGAAGAAGCGACGCAGCTTATCCGTAAGGGTACGACGGCGGAATATTTCTTAAACAACGCCGTGCGCGAATTGAAGAAAAAAATATAATTTACACTTTTCAACTCGTACCTGGTAGGGGTGTATAACCCCTAAAAACTAAAAATTTAGAGAATAAAAACAGGAAACGGAGCGTCCCGCAGACGTTCCGTTTTTCTTTTTTCGCCGTACTTCCGTTTTCCCTTTTGCGCGCGCACGCAAAGACAAAAAGAAAAAATGTTGCGGAGTTTGGATAGATTTTCCGTCCACTTCGTTGACTTTTTCTTTTGTTTTTGCTAAAATATACATAATGTGCATATATCGCGCACGAAACGAAGGAGAAAGGGCAATGAATAAGCTGGGTTTTGACAACAAACAGTATCTTTTTTTGCAATCGAAAAACATCCAGGAACGCATTGACGCTTTCGGGGACAAGCTCTATTTGGAATTCGGCGGAAAACTTTTCGACGATTACCACGCGTCCCGCGTTTTGCCCGGTTTTGAACCGGACAGCAAAATCAAAATGCTGTTAAAGCTTCGCTCCATCGCCGAAATCCTTGTGGTCATCAGCGCGAACGACATTATCAAAAATAAATACCGCAGCGACCTTGGCATCACCTACGACGCGGACGTTATTCGGTTGATTGACATTTTTAAAAGCAAGGGTTTATACGTAGGCAGCGTGGTTGTCAATATGTATCAACCCCAACCCGCCGTGGACGGATTTATCAAACGCTTAAACAATCTCGGCATCAAGGTGTATAAGCATTACGCCATCGAAGGCTATCCCTCCGACGTCGCCAAAATCGTCAGCGAAGACGGCTATGGCAAAAACGAATATATCCCCACCACGCGGCGTTTGGTCATTGTGACCGCACCCGGACCCGGAAGCGGAAAAATGGCAACCTGCCTTTCTCAGCTCTATCACGAAAATTTGCGCGGCGTGAAGGCGGGTTATGCAAAATTTGAAACCTTCCCCATTTGGAATATTCCCCTTTCCCACCCCGTCAACCTTGCCTACGAAGCGGCAACGGCGGATTTGAACGACGTGAATATGATAGACCCCTATCATATGGAAGCATACGAAAAGCTTGCCGTTAACTACAATCGCGACGTGGAAATTTTCCCCGTCGTTTCGGCAATGCTGCAAAAAATTCTTGGATATTCCCCTTATAAATCCCCTACGGATATGGGCGTAAATATGGCGGGCTTCTGTATCGTAGACGATAACGCCTGCCGCGAAGCTTCTAAAAACGAAGTCATTCGCCGTTACTATTCCGCCCTTTGCGACGCGAAAAAAGGCAGAATTTCCAAAGAAGTCGTTGCAAAATTAGAGCTGCTGATGAGCAAGGCGGGTATTTCCGTAGACGATAGAAAAGCGGTTGCCCCCGCACTGAACAAAGCGGAGCTTACAGGCACGCCGTCAGTGGCGATAGAACTCAACGACGGGCGTATCGTAACGGGAAAAACGGGAGATTTGCTTGGTCCTGCGGCGGCGGCTTTGCTAAACGCTTTGAAAATGCTGGGCGGTATTGACGATAAAATCGAACTCATTTCCCCCACCATCATCGAGCCCTTGCAGCAATTAAAGGTGAAGCATATGGGCGCGGTGAACCCCCGCTTGCACACGGACGAAGTACTGATGGCGCTTTCCATTTGCGCCGTTACCGACCCCAAAGCGAAAAAGGCGATTGCGCAGTTGGATAAGCTGAAAAGCTGCGAACTGCACTCCACCGTTATGTTGGCGCACGTAGACGAAAAGACGTTGAAAGCGTTAGGCGTACACGTAACGTGCGAGCCGCAAAGACAGGTCGTCATCAATGAACAAATGTAAAAAAAATAACGCGGTTGCAAAAATGCAACCGCGTTATTTTTTTCTATATCCTTTGTCTTTAAACTACAAAACGCCAAAAGTCAACGAATATCCGTCCCTTTTTATTCAGGCAGCTTCATATCGTTTTCTTTTATCCAACCCTTCTTTCTCATAAACTCGGAGAACAAAAGATTTAACGCCGCAGGCAATATAAACATCAATAAAATGATGCCCACGTAGCCCAGACCGCCGTCCGTATATTGAAATAAGTCGAACACGCCGACCAAACCGCTCGTACCCATACCGCCGCCCGAAGCACCGCATTTGAGTTTAAAAACGCAGGTGGACAACGGCCCGCAAATTGCGCTGGAAAGGATCATCGGTAACATTAAAATCGGCTTTTTCATTATGTTGGGAATTTGCAGCATACTCGTACCTATCCCCTGCGAAATAAGTCCGCTGAATTTATTTTCACGGAAGCTTGCCACCGCAAAGCCGACCATATGGCAAGCACAGCCTACCGTCGCCGCACCGCCTGCAAGCAGCATCGCTTCATAGTTTGCGCCGCTTGCGCCAAGGGTTAACACGGGGTTTGCCACCGCTACCCAAATCGCCGCGGAGGAAGTGGGCATTGTCAACAGTATCCCCATCGCCACCGCAACGACGATCCCCATTACGAAAGGCACGGCTTTGGTTGCGATTGCAATGCCGTCCCCAAGCAAATCCACAAGTACAATAAACGGATACGCCAAGTACACGCCCGCAAACGCCAACGCCAACGCGCCGAGCGGCACGAGCAAAATGTCCAGCTTGGTCCTACCCGCATACAAGCCCACGACTTCTACCGTAAGCATCGTCGCCACGTACGCGCCGATGGGGTTGCCCGGTCTGCCAAACAAAATAAAGTCCTGCAACCGACCGTTTAATTCGTACTGATATACCAGCGTTCCGCCGTATATCAAATCTCCTGCAAACGCGCCGACCAAACCCGCTACCGCCGCCGAGAAAATTAAAAGCTTATTCTTTTCCAAGGCGTGCGCTATCCCTACGCCGATCCCCACGCCCATCAGGGCTTTTGCAAGGTTGGCTATGTACAGCAAGGTTTGCCCTACGTAGTTTCCGCCGCCGATCAGGTTTATCCATCCTGCGATTTGCCCTAAAATCGTACCCGCAATCAGGGTAACGAACAAGCCCTGTGCCATACCCGAAAAAGCCGTGATGAAATACCGCTTAGGCAAAGCCTTCACATATTCTCGCGCAGTCATACGCTTTTGCGACGCTTTTTTCTCGCTCATAATAAAAATCTCCTTGTCGATTTCTTGTACCTTATTATACTCCCCCATTCGATAAAATGCAAGCGATTTCACGCAATCGATAAAAAATTATTGATTCGATATTTTTTACCGAACGCAAACCCCAGCGTATGCAAAACGGAAAAACCGCCCTGCGGTGAAAGCGCAAGGCGGTTTTTTACGTGGCGTGAAGCTTATTTTCTTTCAAAGCTATCGCAGCAGGTGCAGCTTTCCGCGTCGCAGCTGCACGTATTGCCTACGTGGATTTTGCGCAAGGTGCAGTAGTCGCCCGCGCGGTTGTACTTACATTCGGTTACGCCGCAACCGATTGCCGTATTGACTTCGTGTCCGTTTTCTTTGTTCATCATATTAAAATTCCTCCTTTAAAGGTACAAGCAGTATACGCAAATTTATAAAAGATTATTGACATTTGCAAAATTTTCCTGTACAATATAGGCGTAGAGAAAAATTCAGGGCGTAAAAAACGTCTTGGCAGGAGGATATGCATATGAAAGTTTTATTGTTGGCGGACGTAAAGAGCGTAGGAAAGAAAGGCGACGTAGTGGACGTTGCCGACGGCTACGGAAAAAACTTTTTGGTAAAGAAAGGCTTGGCAAGCATTGCCACTGCAAACGTCATACACGAAGCGGCGCAAAAGAAAGCCGCGCAGGAATTCCATAAAGCGGAAGAAGTAAAAGCTTTGAAAGCGCTTGCGGCGGAGCTTAACGGAAAAACCGTTTCCGTAAAAATCAAAACGGGCGAAAACGGAAAGCTGTTCGGCAGCGTGACCAGCGCAAACGTGGCGGCAGCTTTGGCGGATGCTGGCTACACCATCGACAAAAAGAAAATCAAAATGGACAACGTAAAAGCGTTGGGCGCGTTTGAAGCGGAAATCCGTTTAATGGAAAACGTAACGGCAAAAATCCGTTGCAACGTAGAAGCTTTATAACCACGCTTTGTTCTAAAACCCACCGCTTTGCGAAAAATCAATCGCAAGGCGGTTTTTTATGCAAAAAAAGACTTGTCTTTTTTTTAAAAACCCTTGCGGCGCTTGGAAAAATGTGATACAATATCCTGTGGAATAAATGCGTATAAGGATAAAAGGTTATGGAAGAAAAAAACACCACAACGCAAATGGCGCAAGCCGCAGAATGTATCCAAACTGCAAACGCCGTCCAAGCGGCTACGGAAGCCGAACACGCTCTGCCCCCGAAAATCACCAAAGAAGATTTCGCCCCGTCCAAGCGGAAACGAGATCAGTTTTTGCTTTGGCTGAAGGTAGTACTGTATACGGTATTTTCGGCTTTTTTGGTTGCGATTGCTTCGTACGCGCTTATTACCCCCAACCGCTTCACCATCGGCGGCGCAAGCGGCGTAGCCATCTTGCTAGATATTGCTTTCAATGTGCCGCAAAGTATCGTGCTTATAGCGGTGAACCTGCCTTTGATTATTCTTTCCTTTATATTTGTAAAGAAAAAGTTTGCCATTTTATCGGCAATGAACATCGGCTTGCAATCGCTGTGGTTGTTCTTGTTGGAACAAATTTTCCCGAAAGATAAAGCCACGCATTTAACGAGTATTTCGATTATCTTCCCCGGCGGTGAGCCGTCTAAAATTTTTGCAGCTTTGGCGGCGGGCTTGTTGGTCGGCGCGGCAATTTCCCTTGCTTTTAAAGCGGGCGGAAGCACGGGCGGCACGGATATTTTGGCGGTGCTTATCCAAAAGAAATTTAAAGCGACGTCCATTTCGTGGTTGCTCTTTGTTATCAACGTTATCATCATTAGCGCTTCTATCTTTTTCATTAAACCTGAAAACACAGACGATACGGCAACCTATGCGGGGCTTTTGCTGATGCCTATTGCCCTTGCAGCGTTTGAAGCGTTTATCGAAAGCCGCACCAACGAATCCATTTTAAACGGTTTCCAGTCGGCAACCGAGTTCCGTATCATCACCGACAAGCCCGAAGATATGTCGCGCGCGATAATGAAAGAGCTCAGTCGCGGCGTAACGGCAATCCCTGCAACGGGTATGTATACCAAAATCTCGCATACGATGCTCGTTTGCGTGGTCAGCCGCAGACAGGTAGCAAGCTTGCAACGCATTATGTACGCTATCGACCCCGATTCCTTTGCCGTAACCTCTAAAGCCACGCAGGTTTTGGGGCTTGGCTTCTTCACCAGCGAAGTGTAAGAAAAAATCGCTGAACTCCTTTATTTCAACGACCTTGCGCATTTTTCCGCGCAAATGTAGAAAGCTTTTACTCAAAATTTAAAAAAACGCGTGAAATCCTTTATTTTTCGGGGTTTTTCGCGGTTTTTTTTATAAGAAGGCTTGACAAACCCCGTTATATGGGTTATAATAAAATTACTTAAAAACGAAAAAGTTTTAAGAAAATATTTTTAAAGGGGATTCTCTTATGAACAAAGGCGAATTGATTAAAGCTATGGCAGACAAGGCAGGTTTCACGCAGAAGGACGCAGCAGTTGCTTACGAAGCGCTCATCGAAACCATCACGGAAGCATTGAAAGCAGGTGAAAAGGTACAGCTTGTTGGCTTCGGTACGATTGAAGTTAAGGAAGTTGCGGCAAAGACCGGTATCAACCCTCAAACGAAGGCTCCCGTTGAAATTCCCGCTTGCAAGAAGCCCGTTATGAAGTTCGGCAAGGCTTACAAAGCAGCTCTCAACTAATTAAAGCACGAAACAAAAACCCCGAGAAA
>JAZSGC010000122.1:0-20162 GCA_045532525.1 Candidatus Scatosoma sp. | reverse complement strand
TGTAGCCATTGCCGATTACGGAGAAAAGAAGGAAAATTTCCGTGCGGAAAAGAACGTATACGGCGAGTATTTTCAAACGGACAGCCGCATTTGCGTGTTGGCGGACGAAAATTCGGCTTCCGCTTCCGAGTGCTTGATCGGTTGTATGCTTGATTACGGCGCAATAGATTACGGTGATATTTGCTTGACGGAAACGAACGGCGTAGCAAAGACCTACGGTAAGGGGATTATGCAAACCACCTACCTTGTAAATTTCGTCAAGCGCGACGCGTTAAAGCTGACGACGGCGCGGGTGCTTTGGCCCGTTTCAAAAAATTGTATTCACGACGTCGGCGTGGTGGCGGAAAGCGGCACGAAGACGGTGGCGCGTGATTATACGGGCGAAAACGAATTGATAAACGCGATAAAAACGCTGTTAGGATAGGGTAGGTACGCGTTGAATGTATAAAAACGGACAAAAACGCATATCTCGCGATATGCGTTTTTGCTTTGGTTATGGAGGTGTTTCTTTTGGAAACGGATAAGCGGTTTGACGCTTGTCATTATAACCCTATTTTGCGTACGCCGTATAGTCGTTGTGTGAAAAGCTGTTGAAAATTTTAAGTACAAAAAAGAAAACACGCTCCAAATTTTGGAGCGTTTTGCTTTTCGTGTAGGCTTATTTACACTTGCGTAAGCTGGCAAGGGCTTTTTCCACTACGTTTTCTACGGTGAAACCGAAATGGGTAAAAAGTTGCCCTGCGGGCGCGGACGCGCCGAAGCTTTCCATTGCGATGATTTCGCCGTTGTCGCCTGCATATTTATACCAGCTGTGGGCGGTTGCGGCTTCTACGCAAACCCTTGCTTTGATTTGTGCGGGCAAAACTTCCGCTTTATATGCCGCGGGCTGTTTTTCAAATTCTTCCAAGCAAGGCATTGATACCACGCGCGCCTTTACGCCTTGTTCCGCCAAAACCGCTTTTGCTTTTACGCACAGTTCCACTTCCGAGCCGGTTGCCAACAACAAAACGTCGGGTGTTCCGTCGCAATCTTCCAGCACGTAGCCGCCTTTCAAAGCAAGCTTACCGCTGCCCGCATACTGGGGCAAGGCTTGACGGGTGAGTGCAAGCGCCGTAGGCTGATTGCCGCTGAGCGCGGATACCCACGCCGCCGCCGTTTCCTTACCGTCCGCGGGGCGGAATACCTTTAAGCCGGGAATGGAGCGGAGCATAATCAGTTGTTCAATCGGTTGGTGTGTAGGTCCGTCTTCGCCTACGCCGATAGAATCGTGCGTGAGAATGTACGTGACGGGCAGCTGCATTAACGCTGCCAAACGCATTGCGGGCTTGCAATAATCGGAGAACACGAAGAAAGTGGAGCAATACGCCTGAATGCCGCCGTGCAGCTGCATACCGTTTGCGATTGCCGCCATTGCGTGTTCGCGGATGCCAAAATGCATATTTCTACCCGCGAAATTTTCCGCGGAGAAATGTCCGTATTGAACGGCTTCGGTATCTTTCATATCCGAAAGATTAGACGGCGCAAGGTCGGCGGAGCCGCCCATCAGCTGGGGCAAGCGTACCGCAAGCTGGTTGAGAACCTTTGCCGACGTTTGGCGGGTTGCCATAGGCTTTTCAAAATCGTAAATTTCGTCCAACGAGTTCCAGTCGGGCTTTTCATTTGCCATCGCCGCTTTATACGCAGCCGCAAGTTCGGGGTACGCCTGTTCGTAGGCTTGGAAGGTAGCCGTCCACGCCGCCTGTTTTTCCGCGCCTGCTTTGCCCGCTTGTGCGCAATGGTCAAACACTTCTTGGGGGCATTCAAAGGGGGCGTACGTCCAGCCGAGCTTTTCCTTGGTTTTTTGCAGATTTTCCGCGCCAAGGGGGGCGCCGTGTACCTTTGCCGTGTTTTCCAACGGAGAACCGTGCCCGATGTGCGTTTTGCAAATGATAATGGAAGGCTTGTCCGCGCACGCTTTCGCCTGTTCTACCGCCGCGGAGATAGCGTCGATATCGTCGGGACTTGCCACCAAATCTACGTGAAGCACCTGCCAGTTTTGCGCTGCAAAGCGTGCCGCTACGTCTTCCTTAAAGGTAACGTCCGTATTGCCTTCGATGGTGATTTCGTTATCGTCGTAAAAGAGAATGAGTTTACCGAGCGCGTGCGTGCCCGCAAAGGAGCAGGCTTCGTAGGAAATACCTTCTTCCAAACAACCGTCGCCGCAAAGGGCGTAGGTGTAGTGGTCTACGATTTTGTAATTCGGACGGTTGAATTTTGCCGCCAAATGCGCTTCTACAACCGCCATACCTACGGCGTTTGCGATGCCTTGTCCCAAAGGTCCCGTCGTCGTTTCAATACCCGCCGTGTGCCCATATTCGGGGTGACCGGGAGTTTTGGAATGGAGTTGACGGAACTGCATCAAATCTTCCTTGGCCAAGCCCATACCGTAGAGATAGAGTAAGGAATAATAGAGCATTGAGCCGTGTCCTGCCGAAAGCACGAAACGGTCGCGGTTTTGCCATTGCAAATCGTTGGGGTTGAACGCTAAATGCTTTTGAAAAAGGGTGTACGCGATAGGCGCGCAGCCAAGGGGCAAGCCGGGGTGACCGGATTTTGCTTTGTCAATGGCTTCGGCGGATAAAATCCGAATCGCGTTGACGGCGGTTTTTTGTACGTCCATAAATATTCTCCTAATAAAGCTGAGCTAAACAAACGACGGCAAGAGTCGTTTTTATTCTTCTATATTATATCCGTTTTTTGCGGAGATTTCAAGTCTTTGAAAGGGGGAAGCGGCAACTTTTTTGCGCGTCCGCGTAAAAGACTTTGAAAGACTTGACATTTTTCGGCTTTGGAGATATAATAAACGCATAACCGAATACGAACCTGCGGTACGCCGTTGCGACGGCGTTTAATAGGGAAGAGAGAAATTGCAAGCACGGCAAGTTGCTCCGCTGCCCCCGCAACCGTAAGAACGCTTACTCCGTTTCACTGTGAAAATGGGAAGGAATGGGGCAGGTATGCGATGAAAAATTTTTTTGCATACAGGGCGTTGTAAGCCGGGAGACCTGCCTTGGGTTTGAGATGGACGATTTTCTGCGGGCGGGCGGAAAGTTTCGGCAAAGCCGCTTATGCAAGCGGGCGTATTGCGTTGCGAAATTTTCCCGAACGGCTTAGGAATAAGTCATTCGGGAATTTTTTTAGGAGTGCGCAGTATGTGGAAGCGTAAAATTTTATCTTTGGCACTAGCGATTTTGTCGGCAATTTGTTTGTTTGCCTGCGGAAAGGCGGACGGCGCGAAAAAGGACGTGAGCAAGCTGGTTTGTACGCTTGTCAGCGTAGAAGAAAACGCGCTGGTCATTTCCGTAAGCGAAACGGACGGAAAATGCACCGTGCTTGATTGTATGGAAAAGCTTTCGGCGAGCGGAAGCGGGTTTACCTATGAGATTTCTAGCGGGCTGGTGGTCAGCATTAACGGAAAGCAAAATTCTACGGCGGATAAAAGCTACTGGTTTCTCTATACGTCGGATAAGGATATGGCGAATACGGCGTGGGGCGCGTACGAATACCAAAACGAAACCTTGGGTAGCGCTGTCGTGGGCGCGGAGTCGCTCAAAGTTTTAGCAGGGGAAGTATACGTTTGGGCATATACCCGTTCTAATTACTGATAAAAGCAGGGCAGGTACGCGTTGAATACAGAAATAAACAAGGAAAAGCAGGCGGAAACGCCGCCGAAAAATACGTCCGCAAATACCAAGCGTGGCAAAGCATTTGCGGTGAGATCGGGCAAAGAATGCGCCTATCTTGCCGTATTCGTCGCGCTCGTGATTGCGGCGCAGCTTTTGCTTTCTTTCGTGCCGGGGGTGGAAGTCGTCACCGTGCTGTTTGTGACCTATGCGTTCGTGTTTGGCGTGCGCAGGGGCTTGATTGCGGCGACGGCGTTTAGTTTATTGCGAATGCTCGTTTTTGGGTTTTCGCCTACGGTACTTATTTTATATTTGATTTATTTCAATGCCTTGGTTGCCTTGTTTGGCGCTTTGGGTAAGGCGGTCAAAAAGCCGCGGACCGCGTTGTGGTGGCTTATCTTCGTCGCTTGCCTTTGCACCGCAGGGTTTTCAATGCTGGATAATATTTTAACGCCGCTTTGGTATGGGTTTTCAAAGCGTGCGACGCAGGCATACTTCGCGGCGGCTCTGCCGTTTATGATTCCGCAAATCGTTTGCACCGCACTTTCCGTAGGGTTGTTATTTTTGCCCTTGATTAAAGCCTTTGGTTGGATTAAAAAGGGCTTGAAATAGGGATAGAATTTTTCTTTATATCAAAAAAAGGAAGTCGTCGAGCTTCCTTTTTGTGCTTTAATTTTATTCAACGCGTACACGGTATGCGCATTTTTATTTTTTATGGATTTTAAAGTGCTTATTCTCCGTGCAAATGTGTAAATTCTTCTACACCCGACATCAGCATTTTTGTGTCGTAGATACGGATATTGCAACCGTAATATTTATATTTTGGCGGTCCGCCGACGATAGCGCGAATCCGTCCGTCTAAGCAAAACCCTTTTCCGAACTCGTCGATAAGCCGTTTTGCAAGTTCTTCGTCTAAATACCCAAGCACGCGGTTGAGCGGAATGCTGTACGCGTAGACGTTATGCGGATAGTTTTCCAAGGGTACGTGTACAAGTTGTAATCCGTCGCCTGCGTGGCTTTGTGCCAACCCACCTTGCCGCGTGGGCTTTTTTACGCCGCGCAGCTTGCAATACACGGGAAAGCGCAGGGGCTTGCCGCCGCGCGTTAGCCGACGGAAAAATCTTTTAATTTTTGACCAAATGCCCATTTGCACATACCCCCATTGAAGGTTAGTATAGCAAATCGGGCAGGGAAAGTAAATGGCGGCGCATTACCGATTATTTCAAAGCTTGTATTTTGTGAAAGAATTTAAAAGAAAACAGAAAAAATTGCTATTGATTTCTCTGAAAAACGGATTATAATAGGGACGAAAAGGCTTGCGAGAAGAATTTTCATAGAAAATTTGCGCGTAGGTCTTGCAATCCGCAAGGAAATTTGTTACAATACAAGAGTACCGCTGCGAAAGGGCGGCGAGAACGATTAGGAGAGTGTATTATGAATTACGAACAAGCCAAAGCTTTACTTGAACAAAAAGGACAGGCACACCTTTTGCAATATTACGATGAACTTTCCGATGAAAGCAAAGCCAAGCTTTTGTCCGCGATTGAGAATTTAAACTGGGATTTTGAAGACGCGTTGGCAAATCCCGTAGACCTTACGGGTGCGGACAGGGATATTCGCCCTATCGACGGGCTTCGTCAATCGGAAATCCAAAAAAGAAAGGCGGAGTTTGAAGCGATCGGCGTGGAAGCGATTAAAGCGGGCAAGGTGGCCGCGGTGCTTCTTGCGGGCGGTATGGGTACTCGTCTTGGCGTAGACGGTCCAAAGGGTGCGTACGACATCGGTATCACTAAGCCCTTGTACATTTTTGAACAGCAGATGCGCAACTTGCAGGACGTAACCAAGCAATGCGGCGTCAGCGTTCCGCTCTATATTATGACCAGCGATAAAAATCACGAGCAAACCACATCGTTCTGGAAGGAACATAACTATTTCGGTTATGCGGAAGAAGACGTAAAATTCTTTAAGCAGGATATGGCGCCCGCAGTGGATTTCGACGGAAAAATTATTTTGGAAACGAAGGACACGCCCGCGCTTTCCCCTAACGGTAACGGCGGTTGGTTTAGTTCTATGCAACGCGCAGGGCTTTGCGAAGACCTGCACAAACGCGGCGTGGAATGGTTGAATATTTACGCGGTAGATAACGTGTTGCAGCGTATTGCCGACCCCGTATTTGTCGGCGCGACCATTCAAAGCGGCGTAAACTGCGGTGCGAAAGCCATTTGCAAGACCGAACCCTTTGAAAAGGTGGGGGTTTTGTGTATGGACGGCACGCAGCCCGACATTATCGAATATTATGAATTGACGGATAAAATGGCGAACCTGCGCGACGAAAAGGGCGACCTTGTATACAGCTACGGCGTGATTATGAATTACTTGTTCCGCCTTTCCAAGCTGGAAGAAATTGTGGATACGAAAATCCCCGTGCATATCGTAAAGAAGAAAATCGAATGTCTTTGCGACGACGGCGTAACGAGAAAGCCTGAAACGGAAAACGGTAAAAAGTTTGAAACGCTGGCGGTTGACCTTGTCAAACTGATGGGTAGCGTATTGCCTTACGAAGTTGTGCGCGAAAAGGAATTTGCGCCCATTAAAAATAAGACGGGTGTAGACAGCGTGGAATCGGCAAGAGAGCTGTTGAAGGGCAACGGGGTGATTTTGTAATGGCAACCGAGCTGGAAGGAAACTTGCCTCTGCAACGCTTTATTCAGTTGTTGGCGGATTTAAACCACCAGTCCGCGGAAATGATTAAAACGGGGGATATGCAAATTCTGCCGAAGATGAACGCGACGGTGGAGGAAATGCGCGCCATTCAAAGCAAGGGTACGGAAGACGCGTACACGGCGATTGAAGAAGATATGCAGGCGATTTGTATGAACTTTAACGCGACGGTGGCGATGGTGAACAGCAACGAGAACGGAAAAACGGACGCTGCGACGGCGACGGCTGTGAAGAAGTTTGTGCATAATATTTTCGACGCAACGGTGCGCATCGTTTACGCATACGGCTTGGCGTAAAAATTTTGTATAAAAACAAGAAAGGCTGCGGAGTGCAATCCGCAGCTTTTTTGCGTAAATGTAAGGGGCAGGTATGCGTTGAACGACGTTTACCTGCTTTCCTATCCTTAAAAAATATTTTGAAAACCGAAGGTGTAAGAGTGTGGAATCGTTATGGATAAACCGAGTACGACTTCAATTTTCGGCAACGCGCTTTCGTAGTCTTTCACGTACATAAAGCCAACGGCTTCGTCCAACTGATAATCTACTTCCTGCAAGGAAGAATGGGGCAGCCAAGCGTGTAAAATTTTCTTTTTGGCACGCCAGTAGGTTTGTACGGCAACGCCGTCTTCGTAGGTGACGTTGGCGGATTCCGTTTTTTGATACAAGGCTTCTAACGCGGCGTGGAACTGGTCGAATACGCGATTCACGTAATAAATTTCATAGGCGGAAATGCCGAAAATAATGGCGAGCGTAATAAAAATACTGGCGATAGTTCTTATCATAGTCTTTCCCCTTTTACCAAAGCTGTTCTTTCCAGTCTAAGTGGAAAACCTTATACTTTTGTCCCTTTTGTTGTAGGTAAACTTTTCCGTTGCCGTCCACCGTCATCACCAGCACTTTTTTGAGTTCATTGCAGCCTTGTTCCTTTAAAATGCGTAAATAATATTCCTTGTCTTGTTTGGTAATTTCTAAGTTGCGCTTGTCGAATTTGCCTTCGTCCACAATAACGACGGGCAGGGAGGTTTGCATTCCTTCAAAGCCGCGTTTGGGCAGGGCGGAAAAGTTGCCTTCCGATTCGTATAAGGCATAGTCGAGCGCGTCCAAGGCGAAATACCCTTCCGCGCGCAGGCTTTCAATTAAGTCGGATACGTCAAGATTGTTCTTTTTTAGCTGCGTATCGTCTATTCCGTTTTTATTGAGCACGACGCTGGCGCTGCCGCTTAAAAGATTTTTTGCCGCCAAAAAATTCAAATCGAAAACGCAAACGATTTGGTGCAAAAGGTAGACGGTGAGTATAGCGACGATGCCGTACAAAAGTGGTATGGAGTTGTCCGCCATCGGAATACAGGCAAGCTCGGAAATGAGTAAGGTGATAACCAGCTCGTATGGTTGCATTTCTCCGATTTGCCGTTTGCCCATCAGGCGCATCACGATAAAGAGCGTGACGAAAACGATGACGGTGCGGATAAAAACAAGTCCCATAGCGATATTTTGCGTAAGGTAAAAAAAAATATGCGCGGCGGGCGCGGAAACGCTTGCTATTTTTCATTTCACGGAGTATAATCGTAGGTAGAGTAGCCTTTGATGCGTAAAGTGCCGCCGAACGGGACGTTGTCGGTGGACGAAAGGAAGAAAAAACGGCTTTATCTTCCTGCGGTGTCAAGGCGCGTCCGCTATAAAGGAAGCACCCAGGTATGCGTTGAACGCATTTTTAGGCGTAAACCACGGGGCTTTATACCTATCCGCGGATCTCTTTATTTTAAGGAGATTTTTATTATGTCTAAAACCACGGAAAAACGAGAAGTATTCTTTTGGAAACGGCTGCTGTTTTCGGAAACGCTGGCGGAGAAAAACGCCGCCCACCGCATTGCGTACATAGGCGTCGTTACGGCGTTTATCGTTGCGTCGAATATGTTCGAGTTTAAAATGTTTGACACGCAGTTTTCGTTCACGCTGATGATATCGGCGTTATCGGGGCTGATTATCGGGCCGTTGTTTGGGTTTGCCGCTTGCTTTTTAGGAGATTTGGTCGGCTTTTTGGTCAACTCGTCGGGTTTTGCGTATATGCCGTGGATAGGCATTTCTATGGGGCTGGTCGCGCTGATTTCAGGGTTTGTCGTGGGCGGAATTCCGTCCAAACAAAAATGGGCTTTGTACGTAAAGCTGCTTGCGGTTTGCGTGCTGACCTTTGCCGTATGTACCGTCGCCATCAATACCACAGCGTTTTGGCTGCTGTATTCCAAGGTCGGGTACGTGGAATACTTGGTTGCCCGACTGTTCGTACAGGGACAAATATGGAATAGCTTACTAAATTATGCGTTATTGTTTGTAGTCGTGCCCGTGCTAATTCGCATTAAACCTTTAAAAATCCGTTTAAATTAACGCGTTTTGTATGTAATACAAAAATCTAAAAACCGTCGGCGTTATGCTTGACGGTTTTTTATTATTATGCTATAATAATAAAGTGGATCGTTTGCAAAAATGCAAAATTTTCCACAAAAGGAGATAAATATGTACCCTGATCCGATTTTAGGAATTTTTCATTTATACGGCATTATGATTGCGGTGGGCATTCTCGCTTGCTTTGGCTTGCTGACGCTTTGCGGAAAAAAATTCAAAATCGAAGAGAAGTTTATGGACTTCGTCTTTTTCAACGGCTTTGTGGCGATTGCGCTGGGCTTTGGTGCGGCGGCGCTCTTTCAAGCTACGTATAACTATATCGAAAATCCTGCCGACGGTTTTCAGTTCGGCGGTATCACCTTTATCGGCGGGCTGATCGGCGGCGTCGCTTCCTTTTTGGGCGGGTATGCGATTTTTAGAAAGAGATACAAATCCCGCGTGACGGATATTTTGTCTATCGCGCCTTGCTGTATTCTTATCGCGCACGCGTTTGGGCGTATCGGTTGCTTCTTCGCGGGTTGTTGCCACGGTCCGGAAACGGACGCTTGGTACGGCATTTATATGTACGCGCAGTCTTTCGATAAATACGCAAAAGTCGTACCCACCCATTTATTTGAAGCGATTTTCTTGTTCGCGTTGTTTACCGTTTGCTTCCTGCTTCTTTGGAAAAAGAAATTCAGATACAATTTGAGCGTATACCTGATTGCGTACGGCATATTCCGTTTCTGCTTAGAATACTTGCGTGCGGACGATAGAGGCTCGTTTATTCCCGGACTTACCCCGTCGCAGTTTTGGTCGATTTTGATGGTGGTTAGCGGTATCGGCTTGATATTCCTGTTGCGCTGGCTGTTCAAAAAGCGCGACGAAGAGCTGGCGCTCATAGCGGAAGCCGCGGCGCAGGCAAAGGCGGCGCAAACAAGCGGCGAGAATGCGGAAAAGCAGGGTGAAACGAAAGAAAATTCCGCGCCTACCCGTGAAATCGTTTGGCGCGACGCTACGGAAGCGGCGGAAAGCGCCGAAAAATCCGAAACGGAAAAGGCGCAAGCGACCGTGACCCAAGCTACGCAAACGGAAAGCACACCCGAAACCGCGGAGCAACCTGTCGCAACGGGAAGCGCACCTGAAACCGCGGAAGCGCAATCTGAACCTACACAAAACACGAGAAAATCCGAAATATAAACGAAAATTTCTTTTACGGAGAATAAAAAATGAGAAATTTGACCCTTTTAACGGACTTATACCAACTGACGATGGGCTACGGCTTTTATCGTAACGGAAAGCACGAAGACGAAGTGGTTTTCGATTTGTTTTTCCGCAAAAACGCATTGATCACCTACTCGCTTGCCGCAGGCTTAGAGCAGGCGATGGATTACCTTTTGAACTGGCATTTCGACGACGAGGATATCGCCTATTTGCGTTCGTTAAACCTGTTCGACGAAGGCTTTTTGGACTATTTGAAAAATATGCGTTTCACGGGCGACGTATACGCGGTGCGCGAAGGCACGCCCGTCTTCCCCGGCGAACCCATTTTAACGGTGAAAGCACCCTTGATCCAAGCGCAGTTTGCCGAAACGGCTTTATTGAATATCATCAATCACCAAACTCTGATTGCGACCAAGTCTTCAAAAATTTGTCGCGCGACAAACGGGCAAGGGATTGTAATGGAGTTTGGGCTTCGTAGAGCGCAAGCGCCCGACGCAGGTATTTACGGGGCGAGAGCGGCGGTAATCGGCGGCTGTTCTTCTACGTCCAACGTGATTGCGGGGAAAATGTTCGACGTACCCGTTGCGGGGACGATGGCACATAGCTGGGTTATGGACTATCCCACCGAATACGAAGCGTTCCGCGCCTATGCGGACGCATACCCCGACAACTGCTTGTTGTTGGTGGATACCTACGATACTTTACGCAGCGGCGTACCCAACGCCATTCGCGTGTTCAAGGAGCTGCAAGCCGCAGGGCATAAGCCTAAGGGCATTCGTTTGGATAGCGGCGACTTGGCGTACCTTTCCAAAAAGGCGCGTAAGATGATGGACGAAGCGGGCTTCCCCGAAGCAATAATTTGCGTTTCGGGCGATTTGGACGAACGCTCGATAAATTCCTTGTTGCAGCAGGGTGCGAAAATCGATTCGTGGGGGGTAGGTACGCGTTTAATCACGTCCGAAGACCTGCCCGCGCTCGGCGGCGTATATAAGCTGGCGGCGGTGAGGGAAAAGGACGGCACGTATACCCCGAAAATCAAGCTTTCGGACAATACGGCGAAAATCACCAACCCCGCGTTTAAGAATTTGTACCGCTTATACGACAAGGACAACGGTATGGCGATTGCCGACCTTATCACCTTGTACGACGAAAAGGTGGAAGAAGACAAGCCGCTTACGCTGTTCCACCCCATTGAAACGTGGAAAGAACACGAAGTGGAAAATTTCCGCGCCGAGCCCCTTTTGTATACCATTGTAAAAGACGGAAAGCTTGTTTACGAATTCCCCAAGCTGATGGAAATACAAAAATTCTCGAAAGGGGAGCTTGCGAAGTTCTGGGAAGAATATTTGCGTTTGGACGTGCCGCAGCTGTATAAGGTTGACCTGTCTAAAAAATTGCACGCGTTGAAAATCGGTATGATCGGCGAAATCCGTAACGACGCGAAAAATCAAGCGAAAGGAAAAAGATAATGGCGAAAGATAAAAAAATAATGCAAAAAGAAGAATTAAAGCACACGATGAAAGGCTCTTCCCTTTGGGGAATATTGCTTTTCGTGGTGCTGCTGCTCGTCGACCAAGTTACCAAGCTGGTTGCCGACGCGTATTTTTCTTCGGCGGGCGCGCCTAATTCCATTGAAATTATCCCCGGCTGGATAGAGCTTTGTCAGCATTATAACAAAGGGGTGGCGTTCAGCGGGCTTAACGACGCCGCGCCGTGGGTGAAAATTTTGCTTATTATCGGTACGGCGGTGTTGATGACGCTTTTTTCCGTTTTCTATTTCAAAACGGACAAACGCCGTTCCTTTTTGCGCCTTGCCATCGTTTTCATCGTGGCGGGCGGCGTAGGAAACCTTATCGATAGACTGTACTTTAAAATGTGGCTGCCCGAAGCGGAATTCGGGGTGCGCGATATGGTAATGGTCGATTTCCAAATCTTTAATTTTGGAATTTGTAATTTTGCCGACTTCTTTATTTCGGGCGGTGCGGTAATGCTTGTGCTGGCGATCTCGTTCTTTGATAAGGACGCCTTTGTGCCGCTGGGCAAATACAAGGCGCTTGCGGAAGAAGCGGATAAGGAAAGAGAGAAAGCCAAAGCGGAAAAGGACGCGGCAAAGGCCAAAGCGGCTGCCGCGGAGCAGGCGAAAAACGACGGCTTGGAGTATACGCAAAACAATGGATAATAGGCTGTTCGTTGCAGAAGAAAACTATAAACGCTTGGACGTGTTTTTAAGCGAACAACTGGAAGACGTTACCCGTTCGCGTTTAAAAAAGCTGATTGAAGACGGAAACGTTTGTATCAACGGCAAAGCGGTAACCAAATCGGGTGCGGACGTCAAGGTCGGCGACGAAGTGACGCTTATCATTCCCGACGCTGTGGAATATACCGCCAAACCTGAAAATATTCCGCTGGACATCGTGTACCAGGACGAGGATTTTGCGGTGGTGAATAAGCCGCAGGGAATGACGGTACACATCGGCAACGGAAACGAAGGCGGTACGCTGGTCAACGCGCTATTGTACGCGCTGGACAGTTTAAGCGGTATCGGCGGCGTTTTACGGCCGGGTATCGTACATCGTATCGACAAGGACACGACGGGGCTTTTGGTGGTGGCAAAGAACGACAAGGCGCACGTTTCGCTCGCTTCGCAAATCGCACAAAAGACCTGCAAGCGCACCTATTACGCCCTTTTGGAAGGGGTTTTGAAAACGGATAGCGGACGGGTGGTCACCGATATCGGCAGGCACCCGACGGATCGGCTGAAAATGGCGGTGTTGCCCGACGGAAAGGGAAAAATCGCCGTCACCGATTATCAGGTCGTCGCACGCTTTGGGCAGGAATATACCCTTTGTAGGTTCGATTTACAAACGGGCAGAACGCACCAAATCCGAGTACACGCCAAGCACCTTGGCAACCCCGTGGCGGGCGACCCCGTCTACGGCTATAAAAAACAAAAGCTGAAAACGGACGGACAGCTTTTGCACGCGTGGCAGTTAAAGCTCACCCATCCGTCTACGGGGCAGGAAATGACGTTCAACGCACCCCTGCCTGTCGCTTTTAAAGAAATCTTAATCAAGCTTTGCAAGCAATATGCCGTGGATACGCAGGCGTTTTGCGAGATAATCGGAGAATAAAACAAGGGCTATGTTGAAAATTACAAAGGTAAAACGGAATAGCATCGCCAAGGAGCTGGGCTTGGAAGTCGGGGACGAAATCGTTGCCTTTGACGGCTATCCCTGCGTGGACGAGTTGGACTATTTGTATTACGTGGAAACGGACGCCTTTACGATGACCGTGCGCGATAAGCGCGGCAACGGTGAAACGACGGTGGAGATTGAAAAGGAAGAAGGGGAAGATTTGGGCTTGGAGTTTGAAAAGAATACGGCGATACGCACCTGCAACAATCGTTGCGTGTTCTGCTTCGTCGACCAAATGCCCAAGGGTATGCGTGAAAGTTTGTACGTCAAGGACGACGATTACGGAATGAGCTTCTCCTGCGGGAATTTCGTTACGCTGACCAACCTTTCGGACGAAGGCTTAGAACGGATTATCCGTTTACATCTTTCGCCGCTCTATGTTTCCGTGCACACGATGAACCCCGAGCTGCGGGTAAAGCTGTTGCGCAATCGGCACGCGGACAAAATCGTAGAACAAATCGACAGGCTTGCCAAGGGCGGTATCGAGCTGCATTGTCAGGCGGTGTTAGTCCCGTATGAAAACGACGGGGAGGAGCTTTGCCGTACGGCGCGGGAGCTGTTTAAATATTATCCCACCGTGCGCGACCTTGCGTGCGTTCCCACGGGGCTTACCAAATACCGCGAAGGCTTGTATCCGATTTCCGACGTGGACAAGGCGTACAGCGAAAGGCTGTTAGACACCGTGGATATGCTGAATAAGGAATTCGGCGTGCATTTCCTTTTGCCCGCGGATGAGTATTTTATCAAAGCGGAACGCTCCTTTAAGGACGCGGCGTTTTACGGCGATTTTGAACAAATAGAAAACGGCATCGGTATGACGTCGAAGTTCTTACAGGAAGCGGACGAAGCGTTCAGCGCCTTGATTACGAAAAATGGGCAGGGCAGGTACGCGTTGAAAAAGCCTAAGCGTTCCGTGATCATCAGCGGCGTCAGCGCGGCGAAGACCTTGCAAGCGTTGGCGGACAAATGCAACCGCGCCGTTTGCGGCTTACACGCCGAAGTGTTGGCGATTGAGAACGATTTTTTCGGGCATACCGTCACTTGTACGGGCTTGCTTACGGGTACGGATATATTACGTGCGCTTTTGAAGTTCCGTCAAGAAACGGGCGCGTTTGACGAAGTGCTGTTGGCGGGGAATACGCTTAAAGAGTTTGAAGACGTGTTCCTGTGCGGTATGACCTTGGAAGAGCTGATTGAAAAATCGGGCGGTATGCATATTAAAATCAATCGAGAAGGCGGGTACGGCTTGATAGAGCTTCTGCTTTCCGAAGAAGAATAAAGGGACGGAAACACAAAAAGGAGATAGGAAAGATGGCAAATCCCCTTATTGCGTTGGTCGGCAGACCCAACGTAGGCAAAAGCACCTTTTTTAATAAGGTAGCCGGCAGAAAAATTTCGATTACGGAAGATAGGCCGGGCGTTACGCGCGATAGATTGTATACGGACGCAAGCTGGCGCGAAAGACATTTTACAATGGTGGATACGGGCGGTATCGAGCTGAAATCCGAAGACATTATGTGGAAAGAAATTGCAAAGCAGGCGGACGTCGCGATTGAAACGGCGGACGTGATTTTGTTTTTCACGGACGGCAGAGAAGGCTTACACCCTTCCGATTATGACGTGGCGGACATTTTGCGCCGCAGTAAAAAGCCCGTGATTTTGGTCGTAAACAAAATTGACGAGTACGCGCCCGAAAAGATTTTTGAATTTTATTCCTTGGGCTTGGGCGAACCGTACGCCGTTTCCGCGGAGCACTCTAAGGGCATTGGCGACGTGTTGGACGCGGCGATAGAGCTTTTCCCCGACGGCACGCAAGAACCCGTTTCGTCCTTAAAAATTGCCGTGGTGGGCAAGCCGAATGCGGGGAAGTCCAGCTTGGTCAATAAGATTCTCGGCAACGAAAGAAGCATCGTTACCCCGATGGCGGGTACAACGCGCGACGCGATAGATACGCTGTTTTATCGTGGAGATAAGGCGTACACAATTATTGACACGGCGGGGATTCGCAAGAAGAAAAACGTGGACGACGACGTGGAATATTACAGCAATATGCGCGCTTTTGACGCGGTGCGTCGCAGCGACGTTTGCCTTTTGGTGGTGGATAGCGCCGAAGGCTTGACGGAGCAGGACGTGAAAATCATCGGTTACGTACACGAACAAGGAAAACCGTCCGTCATCGTAATGAACAAGTGGGATTTGATTGAAAAGGACACCCACACCGTCAATAAGTTTGAAGAAAAGCTGAAAGAAGACTTGAAATTTATGGATTACTATAAGTCCATCTATATCTCAGCCAAGACGGGGCAACGGGTAGAAAAGCTGCTTGCGGCGATAGACGAAGTGTATGCCAACGCCTCGTTCCGTGTGCCTACGGGGGAACTCAACGACCTTATCGGCGACGCGGTACGCTTACAAGAACCGCCTTCCTATCAAGGCAGAAGAATGCGCGTGTTTTTCTCGTCGCAGGTGGGGGTATGCCCGCCCTTGTTCGTACTGCACGTCAATGATGAAGGGCTGTTGCATTTCTCTTATCAGCGTTATTTGGAAAACACCATTCGCCGCGCCTATGATTTCACGGGAACGCCGATAAAGGTAGTTGTTCGTGAAAAAAAGGACGATGAGTAAAACGACGTATATGCGTCGCAATACAGCGTCAAGCTTGCGTTTTTCCTTGGTCATTTACGCTTAGTAAACTCCCTGCGGAAAAGCCGCGCTTTCCTTGTCTTGCTCGCATCTCCGCCGTTTTACCGCAACGGAGAACCCACGGCACAATACGGCGTTGCAGCTCCGAGTCCCTTGCTTACGTACGGCAAGTACGCGCGCTGCGGGGTACGCACTGCGCCTTGAACTGCTCGCATCTCCGCCGTTTTTCCGTTGGGATAGGGCAAGCGGAGTTTGGCGCGTTTTGGTCACGTACGCTTATAGTACGCGCCCGTCGGCGTGCGCGACGCCTTGTCTTGTAGCTTGTTCCGTTTTGTAAACGGACGTATATCTTTTGCTTATGGAAAAATTTTATATAACAACTCAATGGTGGCAGCTTATCGTTATAGCAATTTCCTGCTATCTCATCGGCTGTTTCAATTTTGCAAGGCTGATATCCACCCTTAAAAAACGGGACATCACCAAGATGGGCAGCGGTAATCCCGGCACGATGAATATGAGCCGCGAATTCGGCTTAAAAATCGGGCTGATTACCTTCTTTTGCGACGCGTTCAAGGGCGGAATCCCCGCTTTGGTTTGCTATTTTATCTATCGCAACACCTATTTTAACGGCTCGCAAGTGCTCGTTTCCGATTTTGTGCGATATATGTGCGGATTGTTCGTTATCATCGGACACGTTTTTCCCGTCACCAACAAATTTCAAGGCGGTAAGGGCATAGCGTCTACGTTCGGCTTGTTTTGGTTCGCCTTGCCCTGCGACTGGGTTTGGTTTTCCCTGATTGTCTTTGGGCTTTTGTGGGGGGTCGTGCTCTTCATTTTCTTAACGGAATGGGGTTCGTTGGGCTCGCTGTTCGGCGTTACGGGATTTAGCGTGATACAAATGGTGATTTTCTTAAATCGATACGGAATAGGTGTGTTCAACGCATACCTAGTATGCCTGTATATGTTTATTTTGGCAATCAACCTGTTAACGTGGTGCGCGCATCACCAAAATGTAGCGCGTTTGTTTGCGGGGGAAGAACACCACACCTCCATCAAAAAATTAGCAAAGAAAAAGAAGAAAGCATAAAAATAAATACCAAACGGAGTTTATGAATTTATGAAAGTAATCATCGTAGGTTGCGGCAGAGTAGGGCAAACGCTTGCCGAAAAACTCAATATTGACGGCAACGAGGTTACCGTGATTGATATGTCTGCGGATAAAGTCAATGAAACGACAGAACAATTTGACGTAATGGGCGTGGTTGGCAACGGTGCAACGCACATAACCTTGCGCGAAGCGGGCATTGAAACGGCGGATTTGTTTATTGCCGTCACCAACTCGGACGAGTTGAATCTACTTTGCTGTATCGTTGCGAAAAAAGAGAGCGGCTGTAAGACGATTGCGCGGTTAAAGAGCCCCGAATACAGCGAAGAAGCGGAATATTTGCGCTCGGAGCTGGGGCTTGCGATGGTCATCAATCCCGAATATGCGGCAGCGGAAGAAATTGCGCGCGTGTTGCGCTTTCCGACGGCAATTAAAATTGAACCCTTTGCTAAGGGAAAAGCGGAAATTATCAAATTTAAAATTCTTGAAAACAGCTTGCTTGTCAATATGTCCATTAAGGACGTGATGAGCAAATACCCGTCGGAAGTGCTGGTTTGCACCATTGAGCGCGGCGACGAAGCCTATATCGCCAAAGGCGATTTCGTGTTTGCAGAAAAGGACGTGGTCAGCATTGTCGCTTCCCCCAAGAACGCCAACGAGTTTTTGCAAAAAATCCGCCGCAAGGACCATTCCATTCACGACGCCGTAATCGTCGGCGGCGGGGTTATCACTCATTACCTTTGCGAAATTATGGAAAAATCGAATATTGCGCTGAAAATCATTGACAGGGACGAAAGCGTTTGTGAGGAGCTTGCGGCACAATTCCCCAAATACAGCGTAATTTGCGGCAATCCCGCCGACAAGGAATTGCTGTTGGAAGAAGGCTTGGCGCGTGCGGGTGCGTTCCTTACCCTTTCAAACTCCGATGAAGAAAACATTTTGCTTTCGCTGTTCGCCAAAGAAAGCAATAAAGGGAAGCTCGTCACCAAAATCAAGC
Source organism: Candidatus Scatosoma sp. (assembly GCA_045532525.1). Classification (GTDB taxonomy): domain Bacteria; phylum Bacillota; class Clostridia; order Christensenellales; family Borkfalkiaceae; genus Scatosoma. Next base: position 2,238 of record JAZSGC010000122.1, on the reverse strand, counting down.
GTACTGATTACGACAGCGTGATTAAGCGTTTGGAGCTGGACACCGTGATTTGCCCGAAAAACGTTACGTCCGATACCATCGTGCGCTATGTGCGTTCGATTAAAAACGCCAAGGGCAGCAACGTGGAAACGATGTATAATATCATTGAAAATAGAGTGGAAGCTTCGGAATTTATCGTTAAAGAAGGCTCGGAAATTATCGGCACGCCCCTTAGTCAGCTCCGCTTCAAGCCCGACGTACTGGTGGCTTGTATTACGCGCGGCGATAAAGTAATTATTCCCCGCGGTAACGACGTTATCGAAGCAAACGACGCGGTGGTCGTTGTGACGAAAACGCTTGGTTTGCACGACGTTGCGGACGTATTGAGGTAAGCGCATTATGAATTTTGGCATCATCAAAAAAACGGTGGGGTGGATATTGCTGTTTGAAGCGGTATTTTTCCTTGTTCCGCTGATTACAGCCGCAATATACTGGGAAGCAGCGTTTTTCGCCTTTCTCATTTGTATCGGCATTTGCGGTGCGCTGGGTGGGCTTTGCTTAATCGGTAAGCCGAAAAGCGATAAAATTTACGCCAAAGACGGGTTTGTAATTACGGCGCTGTGCTGGATTGTTTTATCCGTGTTCGGCGCGTTGCCCTTCGTGCTTTCGGGGGCGATCCCCAACTACATCGACGCGCTTTTTGAAACGGTTTCGGGCTTTACGACCACGGGCGCAACGATTATTGAACCCGACCCCAAAGCGGGGGTGGAAGCTTTGCCTAAGTGTATTTTAATGTGGCGAAGCTTTACCCATTGGATAGGCGGTATGGGCGTGCTAGTGTTCATTATGGCGTTTTTGCCGCTGAGCGGTGCGCGGAATATGCACATTATGAAAGCGGAAAGCCCCGGCCCTACGGTGGGGAAGCTTGTTCCCAAGGTAAGAAAAACGGCGGGGATTTTGTACGGCATTTACACGGCGTTGACGTTGCTGCAATTTATAATGCTGCTTTGCGGCGGTATGCCTGTATTCGACGCCCTCAACACGGCGTTTGCTACGGCAGGCACGGGCGGTTTTACTTTTAAAAACAGCGGGTTTGCGGAGTATAATTCCTACTTACAAATCGTCGTTACCGTGTTTATGCTTATTTTTTCTATCAATTTTAACTCTTATTACTTACTCTTAAAACGTAAATGGAAGGACGCGTGGACGGAAGAAGTCAAGTGTTTTTTAATCATCGTCGCTACGGCGATTTTGGCGGTAACCCTCAACGTGTTCTTGACGGAAACGGTAAATGCGGCAAACCAAGCAATGAGCTTTGGCGAAGCGTTGAAGCACGCCGCATTTTCGGTGGCGTCCGTCGTGTCCACAACGGGTTTTTCAACGGAAAACTTTAATACGTGGCCCGTCTTTTCGCACGTGATTCTCGTTGGTTTAATGTTTATAGGCGCGTGCGCAGGCAGTACGGGCGGCGGGATTAAGGTTTCGCGATTGATACTTTTGGGCAAGAGTGCAGGAAACGAGTTTGGAAAAATGCTACATCCCAAGCAGGTCAAGCACGTTACAATGGACGGACGCGTGGTAGAAGCGGACGTTGTGCGCTCCGTGTATGGATATATGGTTGCCTACGTGGCGATATTCGTCATTTCTTTATTGATTATTTCCTTGGACTTAGGCAACCTTTCGCACGGTGATAGCGGTGCGTTCGCTACGGGATTTACGTCCGTTGCGGCGACCTTAAATAATATAGGTCCCGGGCTTGGCGCGGTTGGACCTGTGGGGTCTTTCCACGATTTCTCGTGGTGGTCAAAGCTTGTTTTCGTGTTTGATATGCTGGCGGGTAGACTGGAAATTTTCCCGATGCTGTTGCTGTTTGCACCGCTGACCTGGAAGAAAGGCGCGTAAGGCAAAAAAAAGTTCAACACGTACCTGGTATGTGCAAAACGGGCAAAACTGTGAAAGTTTGCCCGTTTTTTGTCGTTTTTATCAAAAATATATAAAAAATTGTTTACATTTATAAAAAGTGTGTGTATAATATAGTAGCCGCAATAGATATGGGGGTGTCCCGGATTCGATTGCCGGTGAGCGAAAAGATAAGCATACCGTAGTCGGAGCGCCTACGATAAAACGTTCCACCTAAATTTAAATGCAGACAGAAATGCATACGCTCTTGCAGCGTAACTTCGCTTGAAGCGAAACGTCGCGCCTAATTTATCCGTCGGTTAGGGCCGCGGCGTCATCAAGACGGAACACTCTTATAGG
>JAZSGC010000130.1:0-5929 GCA_045532525.1 Candidatus Scatosoma sp. | reverse complement strand
CTTGGCTCACAGAACGACATGGCTACGATCCGACTTTCCGGTGGTCAAAGACAGCGTGTTGCGCTCGGTCGTACCATCGTTCGTGAACCCAAGGTATTCCTTCTCGACGAACCTTTGTCCAACCTCGACGCTAAGCTTCGTGCTTCCATGAGAACGGAAATTTCCAAGCTTCACGCTCGTCTTGCTACCACGTTCATTTACGTTACGCACGACCAAATCGAAGCTATGACGATGGGTACGAGAATCGTCGTTATGAAAGACGGCTTTATGCAGCAGGTAGATACGCCGCAGAACTTGTACGATTATCCCGTAAACCTTTTCGTTGCAAGCTTCATCGGTACTCCTCAGATGAACTTCTTCAAGGACGCTACCTTGACGGGTAACCCCAGCAGCGTTAGCGTAAACATCGTTGGCGGCAACAGCATTCGTTTGCCCAACTCCGTATCCGCAAGAATTAAGAATATCGACGAATATTTAAACACGGAAAAGAAGGTTACGCTTGGCGTTCGTCCCGAAGATATCCATCAGGACCAAATGTTCATCTCCAACTCGCCCGACACCATCGTTAAGGCGCGTATCGAAGTTATCGAAAAGCTCGGTGCGGAAACGCAAATCTACTGCGAACTTGACCACGAAGGCAAGGAAGCTTCCATCATCGACAACTCTACGCAGATGATCGCGAAGATTTCCAGCCGTGCGGTTGTTGCTTTGAACGATATTATCGACCTTGCATTCGACGCAAACCACATTCACCTTTTCGACGGCGAAACCGAGGCTTCCCTTTTGGAAAGAGACGCTGGTTACGAAGTGATCGAAGCGAATGCGGAAGGTTCGGCTTTCGTGCCCCCTACACCTCAGGAAATGCGCGCTCGTATTGACGCAGCTCGTATCGTAACCAAGGAAATGAAGGCACAAGCAAGAAAGGACGCAAGAATGGCAAAGGTGCAAGCAAAACGTCAAGCTGCGGAAGCTGCTGCAGACGAAGCTCCCGTTGAAGACGAAAACAAAGCTGAATAATTAAAAACAAACAAAACCGCTCCTTGCAAGCAAGGGGCGGTTTTTCTATGCCATTTAATATTTTAGCGACGAATAAAATAGATAAATGTCTATACCGTGTACGCGTTGAAATCAAAAATAGGATTGCTTAAAGCAATAAATTCCGATTGTGTTTTTAGGCGGTTAAAGGCTTAAACAAGCGTACGGCTACGGCGGTCATATCGTCTTTTGCTACGCCACCTGCTGCGCGCAACGCGCTTTCCAAAAGACTATCTGCAAGCTGTTGCGGATTATGTATGGGGATAGAGCGCAGGCATTCGTACAAATCCGCCGCTGTGCCAAACGCGTCGCTAATTCCGTCGCTGATAAAGAGTAAAACGTCGTTTTCCGCCAGCTCGTAGCTTGCCGTATCGGGGCGCAAGGCGTCTAAAATGCCAAGGGGTAGGGAAGAACCCTCTAAAATTTTTACCGTATTTCCCGAAAGGATAAAAGCGATAGGGGAGCCGATTTTGACGACGTCGGTGCGTCCGCTGTCCAAATCGACGGTGGCAACGTCCACGCAGGCAAAGCTTTCTTCACGGCTGAACGTAAGCAGCTTATTGACGGAAGAAAGAATTAAATCTGACGGCATCTTTGCCCGATAAAAGCTTTCTAAAAGAGTAATTGTACTTTCCGAAACTCGCCGCGCGTATTCGCCGCTGCCCATACCGTCGGAAAGCGCCACCATAAATTTACGTTCGTCAATTTTGATAACGGAATGGGTGTCGCCGCTGACCCGTTCCCCTTTCTTGGGTGCAGTCGCCACGCCAAACGCCGCGTCGAAGTAAGGCTTTTTGCGTAACACGCAGCAAAATTTATCGTCGCTTAACGGCAGCCTTTCGGAAATCATCATCGTCGTTTGCAAAAGCTCGGAAGCAACTCGGGCGATAAGCTTTACGTCCGCCTTTCCAAAGGTGACCAGCGACAGCGTGACGTTTTCTTCATCGCCGTAGATGAGTACTTCGCTACAAACGATACCCGCGCGCAGCATCGCCACGTTCAACGCCCGTTCCTTTTCGGTATAGATGCGGAGCGGCTCGCTTTGTTCCAAAGCCAAAGCCTTTAAAATTTCGCTTACACCCTGCGCTTGCCCCGCTAAAAGCGCCCGCCCCGTTGCGGCGTTTTCCGTTTCGGTAACGTAGCTTTTGTATTCGCCGAGCTGATGGTTCAGGGCGTATAAAAGCCCGCTTTGGTTATTGCAGGCGTCCGCCAAAGCGCGTGGGATATCAATCAAGGTGACCTTACCTTTTATACAGCCAACGCTAATCAGCGCGTCCAGCGCGGGGGTAAGATTTCGCTTTTGGCAAACGGCGTAGTGCGCGCAGTTTTGGCAGGCTTCTTCTACGGCGCAGTTGCGTATGTATTCCTTTGCGCCGGCTTCCGCTTCCGAAGCGCCCAGCGCGGTGAAGGTGGCTTGTATTTCACGAAAAACCGCCGAAATTTCAAACAGCTTTTCTCCCACGGCGGCGCGGTTGCGGTTGATGGCAACACGGGATAGATGTTTTTCACGATAGAAAATGAGTTTGTTTTCTAAAAACCGAATGACGGGCGACGGGATAAGCACGAAGAGTAAAACGGGAATAACGACGGAGAGCGTGGACGCCACGAGCTGCGGTGTGGGATAGGCGTATAAGCCTTCAAAGTACCCATATGCAAAAAATGCGGTAAGCAAGGCGCACGAAGCGGCGAGTCTGCCCGATTTAATAAACACGGAAACGACGACGCCGTAAAGGAAAAATTTTTCGGGGGATAGGTTTGCCGTGAGCAGGGGCGGCAGGGAAAGGCAAAACGCGCAAACGGTCGCACCTGCGTCCTTCGTGGCGCACGCAAACAGCATTAAAATGAAAATTGCGGCACCCGTGTACGCGTTCACGCCAAGAAATTTACAAAAACCGACGCCTACCAGCAGTAAGAAAGAAACGGAAAAAAGTAACTCGTCATTCCGCAAACGGCAGCGTAAAAATTTCCGTAACAACGCTTTTATCGCTACGGAGAAAATGGCGGATAGCAAAAAAATGGTTGCCGCAATTAGTAATTTTTGCGTCAACGCACCGCTGAGAAAGGTAACGGGCAAAGGCAAATCGTATGCGGTAAAGGGCGCAAACCCAACGAACAGCGCAAGCGCGGCAGAAAGGCAAACAAGGGAAATCAGTCCCGATTTTTTTAAACGGGGTCGGCGCAGCTTGCTTTGTAAAAATTGACCGAGCGCAATGAGTATTGCCTGCCCTAAAAAGAGCAAAATAAAAAACACGTCTAAGGCAAAGACGGACGGCAGGGCGCAAAGCAGGGAGGACGGGATGGGGGAGAACCCCGCGCCGACCATTGCATATAAAAGGGCTAAGGAAAAGGGTTCGCCGTTGTCGCCGACGAAATGTAAAAACATAGCCGCGCCGCCAAAAAGCAGGTAAAGAAAAAGACGGGGGAAGTCGATTTTCTTCGGAAAAAGCATAAAATAAAAAACCTCCGCAAAACGATTGTATCCATTATACGGTACGCGCGTGTGCGGAAATTCGTTTATTGTGCCGATTTTGGGGAAGATTTGTCGGTATGTCGCAAAGCAATTTAACGGCGTTTTCAGTTATTTACGGGGAAGCCTAAGCTGATTAAAATGGCGCGATTTACACGGAGCATTGTGGCGGGCGGAAGCTCGCCGATGCGTTCCTTTAAGCGTCGTTTATCCAGCGTGCGGATTTGTTCAAGCAAAATTACGCTGTCCTTGGCAAGCCCGTAGGCGGACGGCAATTCAATATGCGTGGGGAGTTTGGCTTTGTTGATTTTGCTGGTGACGGCGGCGGCGATGATAGTGGGGGAATACTTATTCCCGATGTCGTTTTGTACGACGAGTACGGGGCGTATGCCGCCCTGTTCGCTGCCTACCACAGGGGATAAATCCGCATAATACAATTCACCGCGTTTCACGTTCATAGCAATACCTCTTTTGAAAACCGAACAAACTCCTTACTGTATTGTATGTAAAGGCGCGTCGTTCGCGTTCATCATTCTTCGCAACAAGTATAGCCTTTTTTTCGTCCGTTTATACGCAAAAAAAAGAACAGCTTTCTTGCAAAAGCTGTTCCGTATTTGGATAAAATGATTAGATGATGCAGTTTGCGTCCTTTTCGGGCAGGGAGTCAAGCTCCGCCTTTTTTGCCGCATAGCCTGCCTTGCCAAGCAACGCAAAGGTTGCCTTTTTGCCTTCTTCAACGCCGGGCTGATTGAAGGTGTCGATGTTGAGCATCGCGCCCGCGTATGCCGTTTGCAATTCAAAAAGGAACAACAGCTGCCCCAGCGTAAACGCGTTGAGCTCGGGAATCCAAAGGGTGTAATTCATTCTACCCGCCTTGGTCAGCGCGTAAGCGGTTGCTGCGTTTTCCGCTTGGATAAGCTCTTCCATCGTATGTCCGCCAAGGAACGCAACGTCGGGAATGTTTTCGCAGCCGTGGGGAATGGGCATTTCACAGCCGTATTTTTTTAAGGAAAGGAAGGTAACCACCTTATCGTAAGGGCCTTCGGTGTACAGCTGCACCTGTGAGTGCTGGTCGGTAACGCCAAGAGACTTGACGGGGGTTTGCCCTACGTTGCAGGGCTTGCCGTCAAGCGTTTCGTTTTTGCCAAGCGATTCCGCCCAAAGCTGACAATACCAGTCCGCAAGGAATTTCAAGTTGTCGGAATAGGGCATCATAACCCCGATGTTCTTACCTTCGTCCATTGCAGCTATCTGCAATACTGCGGACATCAGCGCGGGGTTGTGGCGCATAGCGGGCTTGTTACAAATGGAATCCATATACGCCGCGCCGGCAAGCAAGCCGACGATGTCGATGCCGAGCACCGCCGCGGGCAAAAGCCCTACGGGGCAAAGCTGAGAAAATCTACCGCCTACGCCGTCGGGCAGGATATAGCTTTTAATGCCGCCGCATTCGTCGGAAATCTTTTTCAGGTTGCCTTTCTTTTCGTCCGTCGTGAAAATGACGTTGTCCTTTACGTTTACGCCCGCCTTGGTCAACAAATCCAAAATGATGAGATATTGCGTCATCGTTTCGCTGGTTGCGCCCGACTTAGAAATTACGTTGAAGCAGGTTTTTTCGGGTTCGATAACGTCTAATAAATCGCGCATACGCACGGGGTCTACGTTGTCTTCCACGTAAAATTTGGGGCCCTTTCTCTTGGATTTGGGCAGATCGTTATAATGCAAATGGCAAAGCGCGTTAAACGCCATAATCGGGCCGAGCGCGCTGCCGCCGATGCCGAGTACAACGAAATACTGGAACTTTCTTCTCACCGCTTTTGCCGTTTGTAAAATGTCGGCAACGATTTCCTTTTGGTTGTAGGGAAGCTCCGTCCAACCCATAAACAATTCGTCCTTGCCGCGGTTTTCCTTTACGAAACGGAATGCAGCGTTCGCCTTAGACGCATAGGAAGCCAGTTTTTTGTCCGTGAAACCCTTGTCGCCTAAGAATTTTTCCGTCATATTGTTATAATCCAACGTTACGCGCATTGCGTTGCGCCATTCTCTTGTTTTGTAGCCCATAGAACTCTCCTAATACATTATTTTTCTTCTATTGTACTCTTTTTGCAAGATATTGTCAAGGTGCGAACGAAAAAAAGTTAGAGGAAAGCTGCAAAAAAATGGCAGAAGTTAGTTTTTTCTTGCGTAGGGGGCAAGCATAGGCGTTTTTTTCATAGTAGGTACTTTTTTCCGTTTATGTTGCTTACGGAACGGAGCCTTTGTAGACTTAAAAAACTCGGAGAGCTTCCGTAAGGAAATCGCGCCCGTAAAATGCTTAAAAAAGACGTTTAAAACGCTGGCGGAAAGGCAGAGAAAAATTGTGCCCAGCAGCGTGGGTAAATATTGATGAACAAATACCTGCCCCCCGCGTTTTCCGTAAATAGGGCA
>JAZSGC010000076.1:0-3695 GCA_045532525.1 Candidatus Scatosoma sp. | reverse complement strand
AATAGAGTCGTCGATGGGCTTGATAGGTCTTGCCACCAAGCGGGATCTGCCGTGCGAAAGAATGATACGCTGATATTCAAGCGAAGCCGCGCTGTCGTCGCCCGAAGCCGAAGACGAGCCGTCCTTGTTATAAATACCCCTACCCACCTTTGCGCCTTCGATTTTGGGGTTGATATATCTATCGAACACCCATTGCGCGAAGTCTAACCACACCAACAGCGCGTACGAAAGGGAAAGAAGCAACGCCAAAATTACGGCGATTACGATAAAGAAGGAGGAGCCGATAAGGAACAGCGCAAAGGGCCAAAGCGCCAACACGCCGAAAAACACCGTTTGCGGAAGCGTACCCACCGTCATAAAAAACGCGTTACGGAATAAGGTAAAAAATCCCATATTATAATTGACGCCAAGCGCAATCATCCAAAGGGACATCATCGCCGCCATTATTATAAACACGTAACTCGTGCCCTGTGAGATGCGAAGCCAAACGGTTTGCGCCTTGCTGATATCGCCTACCAACGCAAGGTCGGATACGTCAATCATCATTTTGCTAAGGAACAATATCCCCGTGAAGAAAAGTGCGGTTTGCAGCGCGTTTTTAAAGTTGAGCTTTACGCCGCGCCAAAAGTCGTTGGCAACGAAAATACCTTCCGTCCAAACCATATTGCGGATGACGTACATACCGCCTGCAAGCCCCACCGCCGCCGCAGCGGACGTGACGAAAACGCCTAAAAATAAAACGAAATTGTTTTGCAGCGCAAGCGATTCCGCTTGACCTTGCAGCGCGGGGAACGCGGGATAGCCGATACCCAAGTTTGCGCCGAAGGGATAGACCTTACCGCTCGTTTCCGCAACCAAAGCGCAAACGACGATGACGGCAATCAAGGGAATAAAGAACAAAACGGTAAGCAGGTTGACCTTCACCAGCTTGCCAAAATTCCCCTTAAATATATCCCAAAAGAGCTGCCACCGGTTGGTCGGCAAAGTGCTTCTTGCATATTCTTCACTCTTTTCTTTCCCTTCGAGAAGACGGGTGATAAACCCTTTCTTTTGTTGTGCCATTATAAAACTCCAAAGCTTTTTCTTCTACGCCGATTTATACCCGTAAGTATGCGTTTCTAAACGCGGGCGCGTGCAAAAACACGCAAGCGCGAAGATTACTTTTCTTATTGTACTACAAAAATGAAATTATTTCAAGGAATTTTTCAAGAAAAACGCATTTTTTCAAATAAATTTCACAAGTTGTCAAAAAACTTATCGTTTTTGTTGACTTTTGGACGCGGCTATGATAAAATACGCTTGTTAAATAGAGGAGCGGAAGAACAAAAGTACCTTTTGCGGAGCGTTCTTGGGAGGAACGCGCTAAAAAACGCATTCGGGAAAGGGTATCTCCGCCGAAGCGCAAACCTTCCCCCTTGCGCTGGGCATACGGGAGAATACCCGTGTGACTGTCACCGTCCGTGAAGTGCTATTTATTTTTTACCGATTTTAAGGTTGGGTTTGGCTATTGACGGCGGTGGGAAATCTCCCCCGTTTTTCTTTTTTCTATCGGCAAATTTTACGTCGTTTAACATTTTTTCCAAAAGGAGTTTATTGATATGAAACAATTCAACGTAGGCGTTATCGGCGCAACGGGTATGGTTGGACAGCGTTTTTTGCGCTTGCTTGAAAACCACCCTTGGTTCAACGTTACCGTGCTTGCGGCTTCCGCGCGTTCGGCAGGCAAAACGTACCGCGAAGCGGTGGGCGGCAAATGGGCGTTTGAAGACGCGCCTATGCCCGAAAAATATGCGGATATGCAGGTTAAGGACGCGGAAGCGGACATCGACGAAATCGCGGCAAGCGTGGACTTCGTATTTTGTGCCGTCAATATGGATAAAGCCAAAATCCGCGCGCTGGAAGAAAACTACGCAAAAAAAGAAGTGCCCGTCGTTTCCAACAACTCCGCGCACCGTTTCACCGCAGACGTGCCGATGGTCATTCCCGAAATCAACCCCGAGCACGTAGAGGTCATTGCGGCGCAACGCAAGCGTTTGGGCACGAAGCGCGGTTTCATCGCCGTAAAATCCAACTGCTCTTTGCAGTCTTACGTACCCCTTTTGCATCCCTTGAAGTCTTTTGGTATTAAGCAGGCGGCGGTATGCACCTATCAGGCGATTTCGGGCGCAGGCAAAACCTTTACCACGATGCCCGAGATTTTGGATAACGTCATCCCCTACATCGGCGGCGAAGAAGAAAAGAGCGAAAAAGAGCCTTTAAAAATTTGGGGCAAGGTAGAAAACGGAGAAATTCTTTCCGCAGCTTCCCCCGTCATCACGGCGCAATGCTTGCGCGTACCCGTTCCCGACGGCCACACCGCGGCGGTATTCGTTTCCTTTGAAAATAACCCGACCAAGGACGAAATTTTGTCCGCTTGGCGGGACTTTAAAGGCGTTCCGCAGGAGTTGGAGCTTCCGTCCGCACCGAAACAGTTTTTGAAATACTTTGAAGAAGACAACAGACCGCAAGCCAAGCTAGACAGAATGGAAGGCAACGGAATGAGCGTGACCGTAGGCAGACTGCGTGAAGACGCCGTGTTCGATTATAAGTTCGTCGGGCTTTCGCACAACACCCTGCGCGGCGCGGCGGGCGGCGCAGTATTGCTTGCCGAGCTTTTGGCTGCAAAAGGATATTTCGATTGATTGCACGAAGTTTTCACTTCGCAGAATATTATAAGACAGGGAGAATAAGCAGATATGAAAGGATTTTTCAGCGGCAGCGCAACGGCAATCATTACGCCGTTTAACGAAAGTGGCGTAGATTACGAAACCTTCGGCGCGCTTATCGAACACCAAATTGCAGGCGGCACAGACGCCATCGTATTCCTTGGCACAACGGGCGAACCGTCCACGATGTCCTTTGAAGAAGAACACGTGTTGATGGAATACGCCGTAAAAAAGGTGAACGGCAGAGCCAAGGTTATTTTCGGCTGCGGCAGCAACAACACCGCCGACGCCGTTATGACCGCGCAAAAAGCGGAAAGCTACGGTGCGGACGGCTTGCTTGCCGTTACGCCCTACTACAACAAATGCACGCAAAACGGTTTGGTCGCTTATTATAAGGCGATTTGTCAAGCCGTTTCCATTCCCGTCATCGCCTATAACGTACCCGGCAGAACGGGCGTGGAAATTCAACCTGCTACAATGGAAAAAATCGCGGAAATCCCCAACATTGCAGGCATCAAGGACGCGGGCGGCAATATGAGCAAAACAATGGATACGCTCCGCCTTGTCAACGAAAAATGCGACGTATATTCGGGCGAAGACGCGCTGAATTTACCCATTCTCGCTTGCGGCGGCGTAGGCGTTATTTCCGTACTTTCCAACATCGTCCCCACGGACGTGAAAAAGCTTTGCAACCTTGTAAAGGACGGAAAAATGTCGGAAGCGATTGCGCTGAACAACAAGCTTTTGCCCCTTGCAAACGCTTGCTTTGTAGAAGTCAACCCCATTCCCGTCAAAGCGGCGATGGGCTTGCTTGGATATAAGGTCGGCACGCCCCGCGCTCCGCTCACGGAAATCGAGCCCGAAAACAAAGCGAAGCTGATAGGCGCAATGAAGGCCTACGGCTTGGGGGTTAAGGAATGAGCGTAAAAGTTATTCTTTGCGGCGCGTGCGGTAAAATGGGCGGAAACGTGCTTTCTTTGCTTTCCGACG
>JAZSGC010000057.1:0-2492 GCA_045532525.1 Candidatus Scatosoma sp. | reverse complement strand
TGGTCTTACCATTTAAGGTAGCGTTCTTTTCATTATAGATGGTTGCGGTGCTCGTTTCGTAGATATAGTCGCAAAGGTGAGAAGCGCTTATAAAAAGCCCGTTGAGCTTCAACTGCTGTCTGTAACCGGTTGCGCCCGTTGACAAGGAAACCAAGGAGAAGTATTGATTTACGGGAATTTTGGACGCATTGCGTACGAATTTATAGGGCGACGTGGTATTTTCAATAGGGCAATAAGGGCTTGCGCCGTTTGCCTTTTCGTTGAAGGTCACACCGAAATCGTTACTACTCATCATTCTAAGGAATTTTGATACGATTTCCATCTTGGGCGTACCCTTGGTAACGTAAGCAACGTGTTCCATACCGCGGGAGTAGGAAAGACCGCGCGTCTTTGCGATAGCAAGCGCGTCCGCTTCGTCCAACGTGATGCCCTTGTTGGTTTGTACGTCCGCGATGATGTCTTCAAGGTCCATATTTTGGTCGACAAGTCCGATGATATAGGAAAGCAATTTGTCGCAGTCCGCGTCACTTAAATTGTATTTCGTGCCTGCGCCGAACTGTCTTACGCCGATTGCGGACACGACGGGGAAGTTCACGAAATCAATGTCGTCAAGGAATTTTTTGTAGTCCCCTTTTACTTCGTTCAGCATCCAGTCGCCGTTGAACATAAATACGGCGTTTTCGTCGCTGCCGCCCATAATTTGCGATTGTGCTTGGTCTACGTCGTTGTCCAAGCTGCCGGGCGCCGCAATTCTAAGGTCAAAGGCTTGATACGCAACCTTCAACATTTCCAAAAGCGCGGGATCGTCGTACAAAGCCCAGCATTCTGCGTCGCTAAGGTTTACCTTTGCACCTTCCGCGTCTTCCTTTTGGAAGGACCAGAAGGTATCAAAGAAATCTCTATCGTACTGCGCAATCATACAAAACATTGCGCACAACGCATAACCGTTGGCGTCCGCGATATACGTAAGGGGATACATCCCCGTTTTATAACAGTTCTTATTGTCATTCGCTTCATTACCAAGGTAAATTTGTTGGAAACAATCAAACATTTCGTTAGTCGTTTTGGGAATTTCCAAACCGTATTTTGCCAACGCTTTGGTGTTTACGACCAAGCCGCCCGAGGTCTGCGCCCAGTTGTACGCATATACCGCGCCGGTGGAGTCCGACATATACGGGTCTACGTCGTCGGCGAGCTTATCGATGATTTTAACGTCTTCTTCCGTGCCGTCGTAAGAAATTGCAGGCTGATTATATACGTCGTCGTAAATATCTTCTGCCAAAACGCCGTAATCGCCGTTTACGCCGACCTGTTCGGGCGTTACGCCGCTGGTGATGTACAAATCTACCTTTGTCTTGCTGTGGCCAAGCGCCAGCTCGCGGATAACGGCAGCGTCCTTAATGGAGTTGTCGGGGGTCATAATTTTTACCTTATACCCTTCTTCCTTGTACACTTCTTCAAACTTGGTTTTCAAAGTATACAGCCAGTCCGTACCAAAGCCCGCTTTACGAACCTTGATAACAATCGTTTCAGACGTAATGTTTTTCAGCCCCGAATCGCCGCAAGCCGTAAAACCGCAAGCTGCGACAGTCGTTGCCGCCAACAATAAGGAAAGCCCTTTGAAATGTTTTTTCATCTTTTTATCCTCCTGCATTTACTGCAATAATTTTTTTAAATTTTTTCGCGCCCTTGCGTCGGCGTGGATTGCTTGTTTTTGTGGATTACGCTTCTTCCAGCATTATATCTTCTATCGCTTGGAAATCCGCGTCGGTCAGGCCTACGTCTTTCCGCAAGTAATTTTTAATCGCGGAAGAAAGCTTTCCGTCGCCCGTAGAATAACAGGTCATCAAACCCTTATACAGCAGCCCTATCGCTACGTAGTTGTCGGGTACGGTTGCGTAGCCGTCGTCGGTGAAGTAGTAGTTTCCACTCTCGTCCTTTTTGATATTGGAGCGCCAGCGCTTACCACCCATAGCAATGCAAGTCAATTCAAAATCCCGATATAAATCGTCGATGCCCACACCCAGCATTCCGTTGAGAAGAAAGGCGAACGTACCCGTTCTATCCGCGCCCGAAGTACAATGAAATAAAATCGGATAATTGCTTTTTTGGGTGTACAGCTTGAACGCTTGATAGAGCGCGTCGGCGTATTCTTGTTTAAACGCCGCTTCGGAGTGGCGTTTTTCTTCGATTTGTTCGGGCGTTAACAAGCTATAGAAGGATTTGTCCTTCAATACGTAATCCCCTTGCATAATACCCGCCTGCAAAAACCGAATTGCATACTTTTCTGGAAGAATTGATTTTGCGTACTCCTCTTCCGCCCTTAAATCAATTTCCGTTCTTATGCCCAGCTTGGTAAGTGCGGCGCCGCTAGTTTCTTTTAAAGCCGCGCTGCGATAGCTCATTCCGTATTTAAGTCGGGGGCCAAGCGGGCTTAGGAAGACAATACTCAGGAACAACTCCTTGGCTCACAGAACGACATGGCTACGATC
>JAZSGC010000127.1:0-5815 GCA_045532525.1 Candidatus Scatosoma sp. | reverse complement strand
CGCAAAAAACACAATCGTTTGAAGGTATTTTTCTTGTCGGAAGGGCAACTTTTTTGACGATTATTCCCTGTATGGGGCGATATTCGTCCGTGCGCAAGCGTTTTCGGAAAATCAGGCGGTTTTGTTTATAGCATTCGAGATATAATTCGCTTTTTGCTCCCTGCTTTTCGGCGCGGAGAATTTCGTCCTTTTCCCCTTCTTTGATAATGGGCGCAGGCGGGGGCGTTTCCTCCAAGATTTGCGAGATGAGCTCGTAGCGTTCGCCGCTCGCTTTGCAGCCCGCACCACTCGTGCCGCCGTAAAAGGTAACGCAAATTCCGTTTGCCGCCACTTTGGCGGAAAGGTAGACGGCGTAAGGGTGCGGATTTTGAAACTTTAAATCGCTTTGCGTGGAAACCATTGCGTCGCGGGACGGAGCCACGTAGCCCACGCGCAAACTGTGGGGATGGTATTCCGTGATTTCCAGCCCCGATTTTAACGCGGCGTTATACAGCGTGGTGCTCACTTGGCAAACGCCGCCGCCTACCCCTTGCACGTATTCGCCGTTGACGATGATTTTGGCTTGCTTGAAGCCTGCTTCTTCCGTCCTTTTCCCCACCGTTGCATTGAAAGAAAATTCACCGTAGGCTTGGATGGTTACCCCATCGATGAGCGCGGCGGCAATCGAGATATTCTCACACCTGCCCACGTCCTTTTCGTTGAAATAGGTGGTGTATGCCGAGATTTTCTCCCAGCCGTACGGATTTTTCTCCGTCGCTTGCGCCGTCGCCGTAAGCGTGTTACTCGTTTTTGCAGGCAAATATTGGCATTGTACGCCGCTAAAAAAGAAAAACGCCCCTATAAATAGGGACGCAATGGGTATCTTTCGTTTGTTTTGGTGCATATTTTTCATACCGCAACGCCTCGCTATGTATGGGAAATCGGCGGTAATTTTTTCGCGTTCAACGCGTACACGGTATGCCCGTTTAGTAAATAATGCGAAGATTTTGCAACAGTTTTTCGCTTGGCGTAAACGCAGGCGAGCCGATGGTGTGCGTTCCGTCTTCAAAGTGGGTGTCCGAGCCGCCCGTGACAAGCAAATGCAGTTTTTCCGCAAGCGAAAGATAATACGCCGTTTCCCTTGCAGTATGGGTGGTATAAAAGCTTTCTATTCCGTCCGCACCGTAATCGGCAAGCGCGCAAAGGAGCTTTTCCTTTTCGTCGTCGGGAAGCTCTATCCTGCCCGGATGCGCAATGGAAGCAAAGCCGCCCGCCGCGTGAATACAGTCGATGGCTTCTTCGGGCGTAGGTCTGCCGATGTTGGAGTTGGCGGGCTTGCCTTTTGCTAAATATTCGCGGTAAACCTCCCCGGCGGCAAGCCCCAAATACACCGCCGCGGCACGCGCTACGTGCATAGTATGGACGGGTAAATCGGGGGCGGAGCGCATATCCAGCACTTCCTGCAGGGTGAGCGGAACGCCCAGCTTGTTAAACTTCCGCACGCATTCTTCCGCCCGCGCGAACGCCGCCGCCTTACGTTTTTGATTGAACACCTCGTACGCTTCCCCCATCGCACAGCCATAGCCGAGCATATGGATTTTTTCTCCGTCCTGATAAGCGGAAATCTCCCACCCCGAAAGATAGGCGACGCCGTGGCGTTTAGCCGCTTCCTGCTTGACCTGCAAGCCTGCCAGCGTATCGTGGTCGGTAATGGAAATCAGCCCCACGCCGCGAAGCTTTGCCAAACGGCAAATTTCGTCGGGGGAGCAAAGTCCGTCCGAATATACGCTGTGGATATGCAAGTCTGCGCGCATTCTTTTTCTCCTTATTTTGCTATATTTTAAGCCTTTTATTAAATTTGAGCCTACCAGGTATGCGTTGAAATAGGAAAACCGCGCGTATATACGCGGTTTTGCTTATAAATCCGTATTATAAAATCCGTCCGTTGTCAATGCGAATTTTTTTACATTCCGCGCCGTAGAGTACCCGTTCCGCGTGGGTACAGGTGAGTACCGTTTGCAGGTCGGCGATACAGCCAAGCAGTTTTTTGCGGCGTTTTAAATCGAGCTCACTCATTACGTCGTCCAACACGAGTATGGGATATTCCCCTGAAAGCGCTTTGAAAATTTGCACTTCGGAAAGCTTTAAAGCGAGCGCCGCCGTGCGGGTTTGCCCCTGCGAAGCGTACGCCTTGGCGTCCGCGCCGTTGATAGAAACGTCTAAATCGTCACGGTGCGGTCCAACCGTGGTGAAGCCCAAACGCAGGTCCTTTTCGTAGTTATTTTCCAGCCGACGCATCAAGGTTTGGGCAATTTCCGTTTCGTCGCACGTATAGGTGCGGTCGGGCTTGATGAGCAATTCCTCCGCCCCGTCCGTGAGCAGGGAATGGTATTCCTTGGCATACGGGGCAAGCTTTTCTAAAAATTCCGCGCGTTTTTTGACGATGACCGCCGCATATTTGCAAAGCTGTTCGTCCCAAACGGGCAAGGTATCGAGAATAAGCGACGTATCGCGGTCTTTCAAAAGCACGTTGCGCTGGTCGAGAATTTTATTATAACGAAGCAACGCCGTATAGTATGCGGGCGAGGTTTGCGAAATGGAAATGTTCATAAACCTGCGGCGTTCGTCCGGTCCGTCTTGGATAAGGCGAAGCTCGCCCGGGGAGAAAAACACGCTGTTGATATGCCCCATCAAGTCGGCATTTTTATTGATTTTGCTGCCGTTGACGCGGATTTCGCGTTTGTTTTCGTAAATCGTGGCTTCGATGGTGACCTTGCCGTAACGATTTTCCGCTTCGGCTTGGATATAGGCGTGTTCCGCGCCCATACGAATCAGCTGTTTATCGTGGCGAATACGCAAGGAAGCGCCCGTGCAAAGGTAGAAAACCGCTTCGGCGCAGTTGGTTTTGCCCTGTGCGTTCTTCCCGAAAAGCACGTTAAGCCCATCGGAAAACTCGAAGGTTTCCTTTTCGTAATTTCTGAAATTTTGAAGGAATAATTTTTTTATTTTCATAATCCTTAAAAAACCCGCCGAAATCGCTTTCTTTTCATCGAAATTTGTATTATAATTATATCAAATAATTTTGAAAAATACAAGTTCACGATACGGCTTCGTGAAGAATAATTTACTAAGGGGGCAAAAATATGCCTGAAAATTCTCAGTTGGCTTTTTTGTGGAAGCAAATTAGCGAACGTTTACAAAATTCCATTTCTCCGCTTTCCTATTCCAACTTGTTTAAGGATATGGAACCGATGGACATCGTTGGCAGAAAAATTTTGTTAAAAGCACCGTCGGATAATATTGCGCAGACGATTATGATTCATAAGTTTGGCGAAAAGCTGCGCGACGCGATTGTGAAATGCGACCTTGGGCTTAGCGATTTCCGCCTTGTAGTGGACGGCAGCGACGTTTTTACCGCCGAAGTGGAAGAAGACGCGGCGGAAACCTTCCGCACCGCACCCATCAATAAGAGCTTTACCTTTGAATCGTTCGTAGCGGGGGCAGGCAGCAAGTTTGCCTATGCGGCGGCGAAAGCGGTAGCGGAAAATCCCGGCGAGAATTTTAATCCCCTTTTCATTTACGGCGAGTCGGGCTTAGGTAAAACCCACCTGATGCACGCGATTGCAAATTATATCGCCGTGCATTCGCCCGAAAAAAA
The DNA here is from genome assembly GCA_045532525.1 of Candidatus Scatosoma sp. GTDB lineage: Bacteria > Bacillota > Clostridia > Christensenellales > Borkfalkiaceae > Scatosoma. The sequence continues at coordinate 2,178 of JAZSGC010000127.1, read as the reverse complement.
GGTGCTGTATACGACCAGCGAAAATTTCTTGAACGATTTGATTGATTCCATTGCGCAAAAGAACGGCGCGAAGTTCCGTTACCATTACCGTAACGTGGACGTGTTGATGATTGACGATATTCAGTTTTTGAAGGCGCGTACGCAGTTGCAGGAAGAATTCTTCCATACCTTTAACGAGCTTTCCGCGCAAAATAAGCAAATCGTAATCACATCCGACCGTCCGCCTAAGGAAATTGCGACGCTGGAAGAAAGACTGCGCACCCGTTTTGAAGGGGGTATGATTGCGGACGTACAACCGCCCGATACCGAAACGAAGGTGGCGATTTTGCGGCGCAAGGCACTCGATAGAAAATGTGCCGTCTCCGACGAAGTATTGGAATTTTTGGCACAGGATTCCGGTCACGACGTAAGAATGCTGGAAGGCAGACTGACCAAAGTCATCTTTGCCAGCAAGCTGCACGAAGCGCCCATCACCATTTCGCTTGCGAAGTTGGCTTTGAGCGAATCGGTAAACGATACGACGGAAGAAGAAGACGTTACGCCCGAAAAGATTATCGCGGCGGTTTGCGGATATTTCAAACAACGCAAGGACGATTTGCTGGGTAAGGGCAAAAAAGCCGACTTGGTAAAAGCACGCCAAATTTGCGCGTATTTGATGTGCGAAATGCTCTCGCTCCCCTTGGTTTCTATCGGGAACATTCTCGGCGGCAGAGATCACACGACGATTATGTATGCCCGTGATAAAATGGAGAAGCTGGAACAGCTCAACCCTCGCATTCAAAAGGAAATTGACGATATCAAAAATATTGTGCTTAAAAAGTAACAAAGCTATGCCTTTTGCGCATAGCGCGTTGGATTTTGTTACGGATGAAAATGGCTTATGGAACATTCTTTTTTAGAATATAGCGCGCAGGCGGCTGTCGTCGGCGCGGGACACGCAGGCTGTGAAGCGGCTTTGGCGTTGGCAAGGACGGGTATTGACACCGTCCTTTTGACGTTGAATTTGGACAGCATTGCGTTTTTGCCCTGCAACCCGTCTATCGGCGGTACGGCAAAAGGACATCTCGTGCGCGAAATCGACGCCTTAGGCGGAGAAATGGGTATTGTTGCCGATAAAACCGCTTTGCAAATCCGTATGCTGAACGTGGGCAAGGGCGCGGCGGTGCAATCGCTCCGTGCGCAATCGGACAAAAACGCCTACCACCGCGAGATGAAGCGAGTGTTGGAAAATACGCCGAATTTGCGTATTATTCAGGCGGAAGTTTCGGAAATTTTGGTGGAAGACGGAAAGTGCGTCGGCATTAAAACAACGTACGGCGGCGTGATTTCTTGCCAAGCCGTAATTCTTTGTACAGGTGTATATTTAAACGGCGAAACGATTACGGGACACGTGGTGCAAAAGTCTGGCCCGAACGGATTTGCGCCCGCAAATTATTTGACGCAAAGCCTTGCGGATATCGGATTTAGTATCCGCCGTTTTAAAACGGGCACGCCCGCGCGTGTGGACAGCCGCACCGTGGATTATTCAAAATGCGAAGTGCAAAACGGAGACGAAGACATTTATCCTTTTTCGTTTATGCACGACAAAGCGCCCGAAAATAAGCTGCCCTGCTACCTTACCTACACCAACCTGCAAACGCACGAAATTATTATGCAAAATTTGGACCGCTCCCCCCTGTACGACGGCACAATTTTGTCTACAGGGCCGAGATATTGTCCGTCGATTGAAACGAAGGTCGTTCGCTTTAAGGACAAGGAACGGCATCAAATTTTCTTAGAACCGGAAGGCGCGGACACCTTGGAAATGTACGTGCAGGGTATGTCTACTTCGATGCCGCACGACGTACAAAAGCTGATGTATGCGTCGGTTTCCGGGCTGGAAAACGCGGATATTATGCGTTACGGCTATGCCATCGAATACGATTGTATTGACACGTTGGACATCCTGCCTACCTTGGAATTTAAAAAAATCGAGGGGATTTATACCGCAGGACAAATCAACGGCACGTCGGGTTACGAAGAGGCGGCGGCACAAGGCTTGATGGCAGGTCTGAATGCGTCGTTAAAACTCCGCGGTCTTCCACCTTTTACCCTCCGTCGCGACGAGGCGTATATCGGCGTGTTGATTGACGATTTAAGTCGGATCGTAGCCATGTCGTTCTGTGAGCCAAGGGGTTG
>JAZSGC010000108.1:0-2356 GCA_045532525.1 Candidatus Scatosoma sp. | reverse complement strand
CCCTTTGCGCAGAACGTCGCAACCGCGCCGTCCAAAACGCGAAGGGAACGTTCAACTTCTACGGTGAAGTCAACGTGACCCGGCGTATCGATGATGTTGAAGCGATGACCTTTCCAAATACAGGTGGTTGCAGCGGAAGTGATGGTGATACCACGTTCCTGTTCCTGCGCCATCCAGTCCATCGTTGCAGTACCTTCGTGGGTGTCGCCGATCTTATGCGTTTTACCCGTATAGAACAGGATACGTTCGGTCGTCGTCGTTTTACCCGCGTCGATATGCGCCATAATACCAAAGTTTCTGGTATGGAATAAATCGTATTCTCTTGCCATAATTTACTCCTATTAGAATCTGAAATGAGCGAATGCTTTGTTCGCTTCAGCCATTCTGTGCGTGTCTTCTTTCTTCTTTACAGAACCACCTGCGTTGTTGTACGCATCCATAAGTTCTGCAGCAAGTCTTTTTGCCATTTCTCTTTCGCTTCTTTTTCTCGTGTTGGTAACGATCCAACGAATTGCAAGCGTTTGGCGTCTTTCGGGTCTAATTTCAATAGGAACTTGATAGTTTGCACCACCTACACGACGAGCTTTAACTTCAACAACGGGCATAACGTTTTGCATTGCCTGGTTGAAAATTTCCATCGGGTCCATATTGAGCTTTTCACCCATAATTTTAAATGCATCGTAAACGATTGTCTGCGCCGTGCCTTTTTTGCCGTCAAGCATAATTTGATTGATGAGCTTGGTTACGACTTTGCTGTTATACATAGGATCGGGCAGAACGTCTCTCTTAGGGACATTACCTCTTCTAGGCATAGTTTTTATCCTCCTTTAAATAATTTTGATAAGGGCATTACCCTTCAGTACAGCTATCGCGCTACCGATATACGGAGTGCGAATCTTCTGCAACTTGCGTTGCATACTGCCTACTTTTATTCGGGGCTTTTCGAGCAATATTCCGATTACAAGTAGGTCTTTTGCGTTTTGGTTTTAGTCTTAAAACGCAACCGACTTTCGAGTGTTTGTAAGAGTTCCCGCACCTCTCGGAAGTAAATACTTCCCTGTTGTTGCTTGCGTTACCCTAAATTACTTGGGGCGTTTTGCACCGTACTTAGAACGGGACTGCTTACGCTTTGCAACGCCGGCGGTATCAAGCGCGCCACGGATGATGTGATAACGTACACCGGGCAAGTCTTTAACACGGCCGCCTCTGATCAATACAGAGCTGTGCTCTTGAAGGTTGTGACCTTCGCCGGGAATGTAGACCGTACCTTCCTGCTTGTTGGTAAGACGTACACGTGCAATCTTACGCATAGCGGAGTTAGGCTTCTTAGGAGAAGTCGTGGTTACGGACAAACATACGCCGCGCTTTTGAGGGCATTCGTCAAGAATAGGACTCTTGGACTTGTACGTAATACGTTCTCTACCCTTTTTGATGAGCTGGTTGATAGTAGGCATATTTTTGACCTCCTTGTAAAAATTTTGGAATATATTTCCCTCGAAACTGCCCTTACCGCAATTTCAAAGAAAGCGAATTTTTGCGTTGCGCTTGTCCTATCCCTACGGGATAGTTTTATAAAAGGGCATAATGCGCCCAAAACGCAACGATAACATTTTAGCACGAATCGTCAAGATTGTCAAACGTTTGACCAAACTTTTTTCAAAATATTTTTAATATTTTAAGCAAAACCGCCCGAACGGTTCTCATTGAGCCGCCCGAGCGCTTCTTTCTTTTACAAACTTTCCAGCTGTGCTACGCACTTCGCCTTCATATCTTGATATTTTGCCAATTTTTCTCTTTCCGCGTCTACGAGCTTCGCCGGCGCTTTGCTAACGAATTTCTCGTTGTTGAGCTTCCCTTCCGCACGTGCGATTTCGGCGTCGATACGTTCGATTTCCGCGCCCAATCTCGCCTTTTCCTTTTCCAAATCGACAAGCTCGCCAAGCGGAACGTAAATTTGCGCAATTTCGGTAATCGCCGAAACCGTTTTTCCTTCTACGTTTGCCGCTTCTTCCACGAACCGCAATTCACTCGCGCCCGAAAGCTTGATAATGCAATCCCTATTTTGCTGAATAAGGCGTTTGCTTTCGGTAACCACGTAAAGCTCCACTTTCTTGGAAGGGGGGCATTCCGCGTCCTTTTTCATTGCGCGTACCGCCTTAATTATCCCCATAACCCCTTCAAATGCCTTTGCTTCCTTCTTATACGCGGACTTTGAGTTATAGCGCGGGAATTCCGCAACCATAATACTGCCCTGCGTGTTGGGCAGGTTTGCATAGATTTCTTCCGTAACGAACGGAATGAACGGATGCAACAGCTTCAACGCGTTTTCTAAAACGTAGCAAAGCACGGACAATAC
>JAZSGC010000010.1:0-4838 GCA_045532525.1 Candidatus Scatosoma sp. | reverse complement strand
AACAAGCAAAATTAGAAAATACGGCAAGCTCCCTTTGCGCAGCTTCTAAAATATGTTCGTGGGGCAGCGCGCCGCTTGCCGCCGCCTTTACATACACGTTTTCGTCTTCGCTTAAAAGCTTTTGCACGCACGCCGTCAGCGAGCCGCCTTGTTCGTAAATCTTCGCTGTAAACGCCGCGTATGCCTTGCGCTTTTCGGGTTCGCTTTCCGCTAAGCAATACCTTTCATAGGCGCGGAAAAGCTGGGTTTGCGTAACCGCGCGAAAGACGCTGCACAAGCACAGTTCGTTATAGATTGTTAATAATTTTTTATCTATCATAGGAAAATCTCAAAGGTTTTCTATAATTTTATCCGTCATTTCCACGGTAGAAAGGGCGGGCGCACCGTGCGCAAGATCCGCCGTTCTATATCCCGCTTCAAGTACCTTGTCCACCGCGTTTACAATATCTTCCGCCGCCTGCGCTTCGTCGAAAGCGTATAAGAGCATCATTGCCGCGGAAAGCACGGTAGCAATCGGGTTTGCTTTGTTTTGCCCCGCAATGTCGGGGGCAGAGCCGTGTATGGGTTCGTATAAGCCGCGCTTGCCTTCGTTTAAGGACGCGGACGGCAGCATACCGATAGAGCCTGTAATTTGCGAAGCTTCGTCCGAGAGAATATCCCCGAACATATTGCTCGTTACGATAACGTCAAACTGGGACGGATTGCGCACCAGCTGCATTGCCGCGTTGTCCACAAGCATATCCGCTACTTCCATGTCGGGATATTCCGCCGCGATTTCGTGTACGATTTTCCGCCACAGCCGCGACGTTTCCAAAACGTTTGCCTTGTCGATAGATGTGAGCTTTTTACGGCGCTTTTTCGCCGTTTCAAACGCAACGCGGACGATGCGCTCAATTTCCATACGACTATAGCTTTCGGTGTCGTACGCTTCTTCGCCGTATTTGCCTTCACGGTAACCGCGCTCCCCAAAATAAATGCCGCCCGTCAATTCACGCACGATCATAATATCAAAGCCGTTGGCTACGATATCTTCGCGCAAAGGGCATTCACCTTTTAATGCGGGATATAATTTTGCGGGACGGAGATTGGTAAACAGTCCCATCGCCGCACGAATGCCAAGCAAAGCTTTTTCGGGGCGCATATTCCCCGATAAATTATCCCATTTCGGGCCGCCTACCGCGCCAAGCAGCACGGAATCGGACGCTAAGCACCCGTCTACGGTGGCTTGGGGTAAAGGCTCGCCGCAAGCGTCGATTGCCGCGCCGCCGATAAGGTAGGGAGTAAAATCAAAACGGATATTCCGTTTGCTACCCACCGCTTGCAATACGCGCACCGCGCTATCGACGATTTCAGGGCCGATACCGTCCCCTTTCAATAACCCGATTTTGTAAGTTTTAACGTTCATCTCGTACCTGCCCCCCTTGTTTTAGCGAATAACGCCCTTTTGAATGGACGGAACTAAGCCGCCGTTTTCGATAATTTTTTGAATGAATGCAGGGAAAGGCTGGGTCTTGAAGCTTGCGCCCGTCGTGCGGTTATAAATAACGCCGTTGTCCAAATCCGCTTCCACCTTATCTCCGTCCGCTATGCCGTCCACGGCTTCGGGGCATTCCACAATCGCCAAGCCGATGTTGATGGAATTGCGATAGAAAATGCGGGCAAAGCTTTTTGCAATCACCAACGATATACCGCTTTCCTTAATGGCGATAGGGGCGTGTTCACGGGAAGAACCGCAACCGAAGTTGTAGCCCGCGACCATAATATCCCCTTTATTTACCTTATCCTTGAAATTTTTGTCGATGTCTTCCATACAATGGGAAGCCAGCTCGGCTTTGTCGCTCGTATTCAAATAACGGGCGGGAATGATAACGTCCGTATCAACGTTGTCGCCGTATTTAATGCTTTTGCCTTGAAAATTCATTACAGCACCTCCTTGGGCGAAGCAATTCTACCCAAAATTGCACTTGCCGCCGCAACGGCGGGAGAAGCGAGATACACTTCGCTTTCCACGTGCCCCATACGCCCGACGAAATTACGGTTGGTTGTTGCCACCGCGCGTTCGCCTGCGGCAAGGATGCCCATATACCCGCCAAGACAAGGTCCGCACGTGGGCGTGGACACTACGCAGCCTGCGTCAATGAAGATTTTTATAAGCCCGTTTTCCACCGCTTTCATATACACGTCCTGCGTAGCGGGAATAATGATGGCGCGCACACGCTTAGCTATCTTTTTGCCTTTGAGTATTTCCGCCGCTTCCGCGATGTCTTTATACTGACCGTTGGTACAAGAGCCGATTACGACTTGATCGATGGCGATTTCCCCGATTTCGTCAAACGTTCTTGTGTTTTCGGGTAAGTGCGGAAACGCCACCGTGGGCTCTATGGTGGAAAGGTCGATTTCGTAGGTTTCGTCGTAAATGGCGTCTTCGTCCGCCTTATATACGGTGAATTCTTTATTCGAGCGTTCTTTTACGTATGCCAAGGTTTGCTCGTCCACTTCAAAAATGCCGTTTTTTGCGCCCGCTTCGATTGCCATATTCGAGATGGTGAGTCTATCGTAAATGGTAAGCGCTTGCACCCCTTCGCCAACGAATTCCATCGATTTATACAACGCCCCGTCCACGCCGATTTTGCCGATGATATGCAAGATGACGTCCTTTCCCGAAACGTATTGATTCAGCTTGCCTTTGAGTACGAATTTGATGGCGGAAGGCACTTTAAACCAAGCCTTGCCCGTCGCCATACCGCACGCCATATCCGTTGAACCCACACCCGTAGAAAACGCGCCCAGCGCGCCGTAGGTGCAGGTGTGCGAATCCGCGCCGATAACTACGTCTCCGGGCAAAACCAAGCCCTTTTCGGGGAGAAGCGCGTGTTCGATACCCATTCTGCCTACGTCGTAGAAGTGGGTCACTTCGTGTTTATTGCAAAAGTCACGGCACATTTTACATTGCTCCGCGGCTTTGATGTCTTTGTTGGGGGCGAAATGGTCCATAACCATCGTCACCTTATCCTTATCGTAAACCTGCGTAGCGCCGATACGGTTAAATTCCTTAATGGCTACGGGGGAAGTGATGTCGTTGCCGAGCACTCTGTCTACGTCTACGAGAATCAACTGTCCCGCTTCCACTTGGTCTAACCCTGCGTGCGCCGCAAGAATTTTTTGCGTCATTGTCATTGACATAATATTTTTTCTCCTTTGCGTAGAAAAAAGTAAATTGATTTTTCTAATTGATATGAACGGCAGCAGCCGTTTTTAATTACATACCCGTTGTAAAAACGAAGATGTAAGCAGTTTAAGGCGTTACGCGCCGCGCTTTGTCGCTGATGCGTAGATGCAAGTAAGACAAAGCGCACGCGGCTTTTCCGACGTTACACCCTTTGTAAAAACGAAGATGCAAGCAGTTCAAGGCGTTACGCGCACGACGAAGGGAGCGTACTTAAACGTACGTGACCAAGGCGCGCACAGTAACAACGAAGAAATGCGAAGTATATGCGTTTTTACTTGTTGATGATTGCGCCCTTATCCGCCGACGACACCTGCCCCGCATACCGCTTTAAATATCCGCTGACTTCTTTCTTTTTTAAGGTGGTATTTGCTTTGCGCTTTGCCAACTCTTCGTTTGAAACTTTCAGCTCGATTTTATAATTCGGAATATCAATGGAAATGATATCGCCGTCCTGTACGTACGCAATCGTACCACCCGAAACCGCTTCGGGGGAAACGTGCCCGATAGACGCGCCGCGCGTTGCGCCCGAAAAACGTCCGTCGGTAATCAACGCAACGTCTTTATCTAAGCCCATACCCGCAATCGCGGACGTGGGCGAAAGCATTTCGCGCATACCCGGACCGCCCGCAGGACCTTCGTAACGGATAACCACTACGTCGCCCTTGACGATTTTGCCGCCGTAGATTGCCGCGATACATTCTTCTTCGCTTTCAAATACCTTAGCGGGGCCTTCGTGTATCAGCATTTCCGCCGCGACCGCCGCCCGTTTCACTACGCAGCCGTCCGGCGCAAGATTGCCTTTGAGTACGGCAATCCCACCCGTTTTACCAAACGCATTTTCGGGTTTGCGAACAACTTCTTCGTCCAAATTGACCACGCCTTGCAGGTTTTCTTTCAAGGTCTTGCCCGTGCAGGTCATCACCGACGTATCCAGCAAGCCGAGATTTTCCAGCTCTTTCAAAACGGCGTACACGCCGCCCGCTTCGTTTAAGTCTTCCATATAAGTCGGACCGGCAGGCGCAAGGTGGCACAAATTCGGCGTTTTTTCGCTGATGGCGTTTACTTCGTCTAAATCAAACGGCACTTCGCACTCGTTGGCGATGGCAGGCAGGTGCAGCATACTGTTCGTGGAACAGCCCAGCGCCATATCCGCGGTAATCGCGTTTTTAATCGCCGCCGCCGTCATAATATCACGCGGACGGATATTCTTTTTTACAAGCTCCATCACCTGCATACCTGCGTGCTTTGCCAGCTCGATACGGGAAGAATACACGGCGGGGATTGTTCCGTTGCCGCGCAAGCCCATACCCAACACTTCGGTAAGGCAGTTCATAGAATTTGCCGTATACATACCTGAGCAAGAACCGCAGGTAGGGCATACCTTTCTTTCAAATTCGGTAAGCTGTTCTTCGCTGATCTTGCCCGCGCTGTACGCGCCTACCGCTTCAAACATACTCGAAAGCGAGCGTTTTTTGCCACCTACTCTGCCTGCCAACATCGGGCCGCCGCTCACAAACACGGTGGGAATATTCAACCGCGCCGCCGCCATCAAAAGACCCGGCACGTTCTTGTCGCAGTTGGGAATCATCACCAACCCATCGAAGCCGTG
>JAZSGC010000043.1:0-18872 GCA_045532525.1 Candidatus Scatosoma sp. | reverse complement strand
CAGGGCGGAGTATTTCCCTTTGGGGAATATACGGCGGCGAGCTACGATTTATCGGCGCAAATTTGTCCGTTTATCGAGCATCTTTTCGACGTGATGCAAGGAAAATCCACCCTTTCGTACACGTACGCTTTGGTGGGCGGCGTGGACGTCGTAGGCACGTTTTTGTATTTTTTCATCAGTCCGTTCAGCTTTTTATTTTTGATATTCGGCGATGGAAAGGTGGCGTATGCCAGCAGCTTAGTCGTCCTTTGCAAGTTGGCGGCTATCGCCTTTTCGGGCGCGTGGTTTGCGAAAAAGCTGTTTAAAAATATTCCCGATTACGTATGTATTGCCGTGGGCGTAACGTACGCGTACTGTGGGTACACGTTTGTTTCTAATACGTACATCAACTGGATGGATTTTTTGATGTATATGCCCTTTTGCGCGGGCGCGTTTAAGCGGTTTATCAAAACGGAAAATTTTTGGCCCTTCGCATTTTTGATGTCGGCGTGTATTTATACTTGTTTTTCCATCGCTTGTTTTTCGATGTTTACCGTGTTTCCTACGCTCATCGCCTACGGCTTGATATGTGTGGATAAAGACAAGAAAAAACGGTTCATCGCATACCTGTGCCTTGCGTTTTTCGTAGCGGTGCTTGCGGCGTTGCCTGTGCTTATGCCTGCCTTGGCGGCGTATACGCGCAGCGGAAGAAGCGGGGGATTGTTTGATGATTTTTGGTACGGCTATACCCTTTCCGCGACGGGACAAATCACAGGCTTCAAGCCCGAGAATTTCCGTAATGCAGCGGAAATGGCGTTCTATCGGAAATGGTCGTATATTTTGGCGGATTCGGCTTTCGTTGCCTTGACGTGCGTATGGATTTGCCGTAAGGGGCTGAAAGACCCGTTTGTGCAGTTTATGCTTGTGGCGGGTGTGTTCACGCTGCTGCCTACCGTCGTAGACGAAGCGATGCTGCTGATGAATATGGGCTCGTATATGTCGTATGCCCTGCGGTTTGGTTTTTTAAACGCCTTATATTTCTTGGGCGGCGCGTGCCTTTGTTTGGAAGATATCTCCTTTAAAAAGGGGTGCGCGTACGACGGCTCGCCCTTATTCGTGCATACGGATAAAGCTCCGTCCACAATGCAGGAACACACGAAGCAAATGAAAAAGAGCGGGGGCAGGTACGCGTCGAAAAATAAAAAGCGCGGACTTATGGGGCGAAAACAGCACGTTTTTTGGCTTGGCTTGACGGCGGTTGTCGGCACGGCTTTAGTGGTATTTGCGATTTGGTACGTAAACAATTACCGCGCGTTTATTTCGTCTTTCTATAATGATGAGCAATCGGCGTTAGAGGTGCTGAACGGTTTTGCACCGTCGTTTGCACATTCGCTTGGCGGAATGGACGTCATTTTGCCGCTGTTTCTTTTGGTTGCGGCAATCGTGGGCTTGGGCGCTTTGCTGATAGCCAAAAAACGCGTCAGTCCGCGTGCAATTTCCATTTTACTCCTTTTCATTGTCGGGACGCAGATAATGTTTTATAACGATGCGCTCGTAATGGGCAACCGTTCCGTGCAGCACGTAGAGCTTGCCGATTATCAGGCGCTTTGTCAGGAGCTGAACGAGCGCGACGAAGGGTATTTCCGTGTGAAAGATTACGGGGACGAAGTAACGGCTTGCGCGCCGCTTACGGGCGGAACGAATTCGTTTAGCGTTTTTTCGTCTGTGATAGACGCGGATAATTTTATTCCTTACCAGCTGTTTGCGTATAACGGAAACGGAAAAAACAGCTTTAAGAGCGCGCATAACCAAGCGAAAGGCAATCGTGCCGACGAGTTTGGGGATTCGTTCCTAGGGTATAAATATGTATTCGTACCGCAAGCGAAGCTGAGTGAAGCGGAGCAAAAAACGTATTTGCAGCAGGTGATGACGACGGATGAAAACGGCAACGCAACGCCGCTTTGCAACGATAGCTTTTACGTGTACGAAAATAAGTGCGTATTCCCGCTTGGGTATACGGTAAAACGCGGGGATTTTTCGTTTGTTGCGCCCAACGAAGCCAACGCAACCTATCGTAGACAAAACCAAGCGGCGCTGTATGAATTTTTGCGCGGGAAGAATTTGAAAGTCTTTCGTTCACACGACGTGGTGACGGCGGACGACGCGGCGGAGCTGTCGGCGTATCTTTGGGAGAGAGCCGCTGACGTAAAAGTCGGGGCGGGGAAAATCACGGCGAACGTAACGGCGGAAGAAGGGGATTGCCTATTTTTAAGCTTTGTGGCGTCTAAGGGCTATGCCGTGTACGTGAACGGTAAAAAAGCCCGCCTGATCGATAACGATTTGAAGTTTTTATCCGTGGCGTTGGAAGCGGGAGAAAACGTAGTTACGTTTACCTATTCTTCGCCGTACGTGCGATATATCGGCGTCGGGGCGGCAGTTGCCGTGATAGGGCTTTGCACCGTGGCGTTCGTTATCAAGAAAACCAAGCTAACGGAAAGCTGTGCGCCCGCAATCGCGTGGGCGGGAGTATTTCTTGCCGTTGCGGTCGTGGCTGTGTTTATGGTGTATCCAACGGGAGCGTGGTTGTCCAAGATGGTGGAATGGGCTAAAAGCGTTTGGCTAAAATAACCGGGACAAAGGAAAAAAAGTCGCATTTTTCGTGGGGTATTCGATAGCGCTGACGCCCACGAACGCAAAAGAAAAAAATTGCGTAAAATTTAAAAAAAGTTAAAAAATCCACAAAAAACGCTTGACTAAAAGATTTAGTATAGGTATAATAGGTTATGCTGTTCAGGGGAACGGCATAACGATATTGAGGCATAGCGCAGTTTGGTAGCGCGCTTGGTTAGGGACCAAGAGGTCGTGGGTTCAAGTCCCGTTGCCTCAACCAAAAAATACAGTACATCGTTGATGTGCTGTATTTTTTTATTGTTTCGACATAGCAACGGGACTTGAGGGTGGGAGCCGTTTTGCGAGAGCAAGACGCTTTGCCTTACGAAGCTTGGAAAACGCGCGATTTGACGGCAAAGACCGACGTTGATAACGTCGGGGCGGGGCGCGCCGCTAAAGGCGCAAGTCCCGTTGCTTCAACCAAATAAGAACGCAGAAAAGGATACAATTATTTGTCCGAGTCTGCGTTCTTATTGCTTTTTCGCTTGCCGCAAAAAGAGTAAAATCGCGCCTACCATTATAACTATCGCATATCCAAGAACGGGGTAGATGTGTGGTAATGATTCAGGGAAATTTCCCTTTATCATAGCTCGCTCAAGTTCAACGGCGTGAACAAACGGTAATACATTCGCTATTTTGCCAAACGTACCGCCTACAAGCTCAAGATCAAACCACACACCTGAAAGCCACGCGGACAGATTTGTAAGAAGTGCACCGCAAATGCCGCCGACTTGCTTGACATTTAATACGCTACCGCATAATAGCCCAAGTGCAACATAAAAAATTGCAATGGGCACTATCATCAAGATAGCATATATAATATTTATTGTAATTGGTAATCCGAGAGCGATAGCAATAAGATAGCACATTACACTTTGCGCTATTGCTATCGGAATAATAGGCAACATATATCCCAAGATATAATCAGACGATTTAAGGGGTGTAGTATATAATCTTTGCAACAGAGAGCTTTCTCTGTCTTTTGCAATCAATGTAGCTGAAAAGAGTGTCAAAAACGATAGACCAAATACCGTAACTCCCGGGGTAAGTCTTTCGATTTCAAATAATTTAACGGGCACATTGGCTTGTATTGCACTGAGAAGTAACAACAAAACAATAGGAAACCCCAATCCAAACATCAAATTTAAGGGATCGCGTAAAATTTCCTTTGCACATCTTTTTGCAAATGTGAACATTCTCATATTCTTGCCCCCTTTACAATCGAAATAAAGGCGTTTTCAAATTTATCCGTAGCGGTCATTTCCATAAGTTCATTTGCCGTTCCAATAACCAATAGTTTTCCGCTCTTCATGATACCAATACGGTCGGAAAGTGCTTCGGCTTCTTCCATATAGTGAGTTGTAAGTATGATTGTTACTTTACCTTTCAAAGCGCGAATTATGTCCCACAGCTCACTCCGTGCAATAACATCAAGCCCCAATGTGGGCTCATCAAGAAACAAAATTGATGGCTCGCTTATTAGTGCCATAGCAATACTAACTCTACGTTGCCATCCACCAGAAAGTTTTCCTGCTTTTTTTGAAAGAATATCATATAGGTTGAATTGCTCCGAGAGCTCCTTGATTTTTGCTTGGTGCTTTTTCTTTGAAAATCCGTGAATACCACACATAAGCTCCAAGTTTTCTTTCACAGACAAATTGGGAGCCACTGCGGTTTCTTGCGGTGAAACACCTATAACACGTTTAACATTTAATTCATCACGAACTATACTAGCCCCCCCAACAAAAGCATCTCCGCTTGTTGGCTTTGTAAGGCAAGAAAGCATTTTGATCGTTGTTGTTTTACCCGCTCCGTTAACACCGAGCAACGAAAATAATTCACCCTGCTCAATTTGTAAATTCAGTTGGTCAACAGCCACCAAATCTTTGTACTTCTTAGTTAGATTGATCGTATTTATGGTTTCCATAACTATCCTCCAAAGGCGTAGATTTACGAATGTCATTATAGCATAACCTTTCCAAAAGACAACATCATGTAACGAATCGGTAGTTTTTGATTGTTAATCGGTAGTTTTGACAGCCCATTATTAAAATTGAATCCGCTTTACTCAAAATGCATCCGCTTTTAATTTTATATCCTTTTCCTAGCCTACTCACAAAAAATACAGTACATCGTTGATGTGCTGTATTTTTATATCAAAAAGAGCCTACCGTAGTGGTAAGCTCTTTTTTTAATTTTGTCAAGCAGTTTTTAATATCAACGAAGGTTGGCCCGAATGAGAATGAAGGTCTGCTCATCAACGTAAGAAGTAAGACCTGCGTATAAGAGAACTTCTTCGGTGGTCATATCGGGATTTTCGTCGGTGTAGGTGAACAGCTTGAGATAGGATTCCTTTGCCGATTCAAAGCCGTCCTGCATTGCCTTTACGTAAATTTGAAGCGCGTTAACCCCAGAAATAGCATAAGAAATGTAGTAGCAGGGAGAGGAAATGGTAACGTATCTCCAGTATTCGTCTACACGATAGTCTTCGGAAATTCCAAGGTACTCGGAAAGCCCCGCGTATACTGCGTCGTATTCGTCTGCCGTGATTTTGCCGTCCGCCATAATTTCTTCGGAGCCAGGGCCGTTATATTGGTTAAGGTAGATTGCTTGCTCGAAGCAGTCAACCTGTGTAGCCAAGACAATGGTTTGAACGATGTTGAGAAGATTGTAGGTTTCTACAAGCTTAAGGGCTTCGCTTTCAATGTAAGGCTTTGCATAGCTCATAAACAGCATTTCTTGACCTTGAGAGTGCGTTTCAAGCAGGTCGAAGGACTGGCTGTATTTATCTTCGTTATAGATCTCGTTCATATAGTGACCGAACTCGTGGGCAACGGTTGTAGCAGAGTTATAATCATCACCGAAGTATGCGATAGGAAGATCTACGCCGCGGATATAGGTAACGTATGCGCCCTTATAGGTCCCCCTAAACATATTGCCGTCGGCGATAAGGTCGTTAAGAACGTCAGAGAAGCTAATCTGCTTATCGGGATTAGACGTGAATGCCATATTCATATCGTCAATGTAGTCATTGAAGAGCTTATTACCAAAAGCGTCCGCAAAGAAGCTGTTGGATACAACGCTGTAATACGTATCAATGGTCTCCTGCTCAAGCCCGCCGCTGGTGATTCGTCCCCATTTCGCATACAGAGAATTGTAAATGGGAACAATATATTCTTTTACGTATTCAACAAATTGCGCAGCGTCTTGATAGGTATAATCTCTATCATATACGTTCTCGTATGCATATTCAAGGTAGTTATCATAACCGAGAATTTCCGCTATACGTGCATTATTCGCAACAAATTCAGCATACAACTCGGGAACTGCGGAACTTGTTTCAGCGTTGCCGATACCGTTGAATTCAAGTTCGATTGCGTCGTTTCTGTCTTTAAGATTAGTGTATTCTTCGTTGGCGTAAGCATTGCTGTCAAAGAGAAATGCGTTGATTTCTTCCTCGGTTGCCCCCTCAAAGAAGAATTCGCGGAACATAGAGTCGTACCAAGGCTGGGAAAGCGAGTAGAACTTCGCAACCAAATCGGTGTAATAGGTCTGCATATCGTTGTAGCGCTGTTCAAGATCTTCGTTTCTATGATCGCAGTAGTAGAGCGTCATAGCGATAGAGTATTGCCCCTGTGCTTCAAAGATAAGGTCGCTGTACTCTTCATAGATTGCCTCTGCGGCGGCGTATGCTTCGGCAAGCTCGCCCTCTTCGGCAAAACCGTGCAGCTCGGAATTATAGTCTTCTGCTTCTTCAAGAATGGCAACAAGCTCGTTGTGCTTCTCGTTGAGCAGCTCCTTGTCTTCGTCGTCAAACGTAAAGGCGAGCGCTTCGGTATGCTTGCCGTTTCCTGGAGCCAACTGCGTGTAGGTGCAGTTTTCTCTGGTACAGAAGGTGAGTCTAGACGCCTCTACAAATTGGCTCATTTCGTGGCCGAGAACTTCGATTTCCTCAATCTCCTCGGTGCTGCAACGGGTACACTTATACTTGATGGCGCCCGGCTTTGTGCAGGTGGGCGGAGTGGTAGAGTAATACTGAATGTCGTGTCCCAGCTTGGGAATCGTTTCTTCGGTAGTCTCACCGCAGCTGCACTTGTACTTTATATAGCCATCCTTAGCGCAGTATGCCTTTTTTGTTTGATATACCACAAAATTATGTACGTGGTTACCTTTGTCATTGGCAGAATTGTCACATCCTGCAAGGCCGATTGCCGTCGTCAATAAAACTAAAAATGCAATAATTTTTTTCATTGACCTTCTCCTTTCTTAAAATACAATTATTGTAGCACATAGCAAGTATAATTGCAATAGGTGAAAGGGGGTTTTTGCAAGTTTTTTAATAAAAATTTGTTTTTGGCGCGTTGGAGTAATTACGATTGGCGTAATGCTCCGTATGCGAATACAATTTTATTGCATATACATAGCTTTTTTTAGCTTTTATAATTACTGTTCTTGGGTTTAACAAGTTCATTGGTTCTTTACAAAAACCACGATTGATTTCGTTGCAACCGTGGTTTAATCTTTTCTTCCTATTAAATAATCGATATCTTCGTCAAAATAATTTGCAATCTTACAAAGATTTGTCAAGGTGATTTCTCGTTGACAAAGTAAATAACGGGAAATGGTTTGCTGGGGGATATCTACCTTCCTTGAAAATTCCGATACACTCATTTCGCCGATTAGTAATTTTAAGTTTTGTGCAAAAGCCGTCATCCATTGATTTTCCATACTATTATTTTACACCAAACGGTGTATTTTACTTGACATTACACCAAATGGTGTGATAAAATGTGCTTACAAAATAAATTTTGGAGGATTTTTACAAATGGCAGTACCTTCTTTTATGACGCTCACGAAGCGTATGAACAGTAACTGGATTGGCGTTGTTAGCGGGAATGATTTCAAGGACCCGTCTATGCCGTTTTGCTACATTGGCAGAGCGGAGGCTGGCAAATTTTTAGGCTTTATTCAAAAATATGCCTTTGATAAGCTGATGATTTACGGGGAAAAGATTGAAGATTTCGTTTTCAGCCGTGAAGACGTAGCGGAAAGCAAGGTTATCGGCACGAACGTACCTTTCACGATGTCCGGTCATCAAAAAATCGGGACGAAGTACGAAGTATCGTTTAAAAACGGCAAAAAAGCGGTGATTACGGTGGTAGCAAACTCCGCGCAAATTGTTGACAACGTATTGATGTAATTAAGAATATACGTATACTTGATGATGAATACGGCGGGCTCGTTGGAGTGCGCCGTATTTCTATTTCAAGGAGAAACAATGAATTTGGATTATTCTTTGCAAAACTTTAAGGATAGGCAGGAAAAAGGTTTGACAATCCTTGTTTGATTTGTTATAATAATTGCGTTTCCGTGGCAAGTAGTTGCGGAATAAAACAAGAAAACGAGGCGTAGCGCAGCTGGTAGCGCGCAGCGTTCGGGACGCTGAGGTCGTGGGTTCGATCCCCGTCGCCTCGACCAAAAACACGGCATAACCCTTGTGGTTGTGCCATGTTTTTGGTTGTCGGAGACGGTTGCGAGAAAGCGCGTATTATCGTGGGTTCGCGTGACGAGCGTCCGTAAACGATGGTTTATTTCTTTCGCTTATTTATCGGCGTTGCGGATGGCCCGACGAGCATTTTGGTTGCATTAAAGCTAGATAGTAATTACGTTGGGCCGATTATGGTCGTAGCGTATTCGTATATGGCGCTCGTGCCCATTATCCAACCCGCCGTCATTAAATGCACGACGACGGACACCGCGTCGAACAACTTGGCAAACTTGATTACGTTGCTGTTGGGCATCACAATCGCGTCGCAGCTTCGCGCGGAAAAGGAAAAGAAAACTACGCAAGAAAACTCATCGAAATAGCAGAAAAATTAAGGACCGACGGTTTATTTTCGTCGGTCCTTTTTTGTTATTATGCAAACAAAAATCTTTCGTTTCGGCATACGCAAACGCTTGTATTTTTAAAACGAATGGGTTATAATAGGGCATAAGAAAAATTACGGAGCTTGATTATGCAGACGAAAATATTTGACGTTCAAAATTACGGTGCGGTGGCGGACGGCGTTACGCTTTGCCAAGAAGCCGTGCAAAAAGCCGTAGACGATTGCCACGCACAAGGCGGCGGTATTGTCTTGTTTCAAGGGGGCAGGTACGTGTTGAGTACCGTTTTTTTGAAAAGTAACATACATATTCGCGTGGACGAAGACGCGGAAATTTTGGGCAGCTTAAATTTTTACGATTACGCGCAGCAGGAAGAAATTGATTATCCCATCTACCAGGACGCTTCGCATACCTATTACGATTTATCTTTGTTCGTGGCGAAAAATTGTGAAAATATCTCCGTGACGGGTAAGGGCAAAATCGATATGCGCTCGGTTTGGGACGAAGACGGCGTTCGTGGGGAAGCCATTAAGCACCGCGGTCCGAAATGTATTGCCTTAAAGGAATGCCGTAACGTGGAAATCAGCGGTTTGGAAATTGTCAACGTAAGCGACCTTGCGGTGTATTTTGCGGGTTGTGAAAACGTGGAAGTTTACGGACTGAAAATGCGGGTATACATCGACGGTATTTCTCCCGATAATTCTAAAAACGTGCGTATCTACGACTGCGACGTAGAAGCAGGCGACGACGCTATTGTTTTCAAATCGTCCTATACGCTCAATCGTTTGGATATTTGTAAAAATATTCGCGTATGGAACTGTAGATTAAAAAGCCGTTGCTGCGCCGTTAAATTCGGCACGGAAACGAACGGCGGCTTTGAGGATATTATCGTGGAGAATATCGATATCCGCGAAACGCGCATCACGGGGATTGCGATTGAAAGCGTGGACGGGGCGGTGATAGACGGCGTACATATCAAGAACGTCACAATGCGCAACGTAAACGCGCCTATTTTTATCCACGTGGGCAAGCGTATGCGCGGTCCGCAGGGCAGAGCGATCGGCGAAATTAAAAACGTAACCTTGGAAAATATCACTGCGGAAGGTCCTTACGAGCCGTATGAAATTGTCGCTTGGAATTATTTCAGCTATAAGGCAAACGATACCTATCAATATCCTTGGGTGTTCGGCATAGCGGAAAGCTTTGACGATACGAACGAGGGCAACACCGCGGAAAGCGACTGGCAAATGACCCAAAACGTTTGCGGCTTAAAGGAAAGCCCCTTAAAAAATATTACGCTTAAAAACGTGCATTTTAAGCTGGACGGCGGCGTTAAAACGTACAAACGTGAAGTTCCCGAAGAAGCGCAGGACTACCCCGAAGTATACGTATACGGTAGAATTTTACCTGCTAAAGGAATATATTTCCGCCATATCGAAGGCTTGACGCTGGAAAACGTAACGGTGCAAACCTATCGCAGCGACGTGCGCGAAGACTTTGTGTTTGACAGCGTAAAGGATTTGAAGATAATATAATAAAAAGAAAACGGCTTGTCTTCGGCAAGCCGTTTTATCCTTTTATAGGGGGGCAAGTACGCGTTGAATTAAAATTTCGCCAACTGGTTTTTGCGATAAGTCAATGGGGAGATGCCTTCTTTTTTCTTAAAAATTAAGCCGAAATAATTTGCGGAAGAAAATCCGCAGGCGGCGGCGATTTCGTTGATGCTCTGTTTTCCCGCGACCAAAAGCTGTTTGGCTTTCGTAATGCGGACGGCAAGCAAAAAGTCGATGGGGGAACGCCGTACGTATTTTTTAAAGTTATAAATCAGCGTGGGTTTGGATATGAAAAATTGCTCCGCTAAGCTTTCCAGCGTTATATTTTCCTCGTAATGCAGGTTGAGATATTCTAGCACCTTTAACACGAGCGGCGGTATCGCCGTTTGTGAAACGGCTTGCGGCGCTTGCCGATTTATCGAAGATTTATTCAAAAGGTATACCCCGTACGAAAAGATGGCGCGAAGCTCGTATTCTCCCCGTTTGTTTGTTTTATCCACCTTTTCCGCTTCGGTGAATAGCTCCCAAATCTTCTTGGCTTCCTGCGCCGTCAGCTTGACGATTTGTAGCGCTTTTTTGTCCAAGGTTTCCTTTTGGAAAGGGTCGAGATAAGCAGGGGAAACGTTTGCGTTGTATCGCTCAAAAGCCCCGCCCTCCGTTTTATGTATGACGCGCGGGGGAATCACGACCAGCGCAGGTCCCGTCAAAGTATACAGCGCATTCGACAAGAAAAACGAACGTTGCCCCTTGGCAAGAAAATATATTTCGTAATGAGTATGCGAATGGAAATCGTGCATCGACCATTCTTCTGGGCGCACGGATTTGTCAATTTCAATAAACGGCATAGGGATTCCTTTATAATATATATGTAATTCAATAAAATATTATCACTTTTTATATTGAAAGTCAAGCGTGATTGTGGTATAATGGTAAAAAATCTAAAACAAGGAAAGGAATGTTGCTATGATTAAAGTATTGCAATACGGCGAAGGAAACTTTTTGCGTACCTTTGTGGATGCATATTTCGACGATTTAAACAAGAACGGTTTTGGGGAATACGAAGTAAACATTGTAAAGCCTATTACCTTCGGCACGTTGGAACGGTTTCAAAAGCAAAACAATAAATACCACATCGTTTTGCGCGGTATGGAAAACGGAAAAGCGGTGGAAAACGTTATGCCCATCGACGTTTTAAATGCGGTGATAGACCCGTTTGCGGACGCGGACGCTTACTATGCGTTGGCGAAAGATCCCGAATTAAAAATCATCGTATCCAACACGACGGAAGCGGGTATTTGCTTTAACGCCGAAGATAAAATGGACGGCTTTGACGGCATTACCTATCCCGCGAAGCTTACCAAATTTTTGCTCACCCGCTTTAACGCAGGACTTGACGGCGTATATCTTTTGCCCGTGGAGCTTATCGACAACAACGCGGACGAGTTGAAAAAATGCGTAGACAAATACGTTGCGCTGTGGAATTTACCCGAAGCGTTTAAGAAATGGAACGACGAGCAAAACTTCTATTGCAACACGTTGGTAGACCGCATCGTATCGGGCTACCCCCGCGACGAAGAAACCAAAGCGCACTTAACCGAGCTTATCGGCGGCGTAGACGAGTTGGTTTCCGTAGGTGAACCGTTCGGGCTTTGGGCGGTGGAAAAGAAGGGGGAAATTGCAAAGTATATCCCCGAAGGCACACACAATATCGACGTGGTTTTGACCAACGATATCGCGTATTATAAAAAGCGTAAAGTTCGCGTTTTAAACGGCAGCCATACCAACCTTGTGCCCGCGGCGTTGATGCTTGGCGCGGTGACCGTTTACGATTGTATGACGGACGAGAAATTGTCCGCCTTCGTGGAAGATACGTTGAAGGCGGAAATCATTCCTTTCGTATCGAGCGACGTTGCGGCGACGACGGCATTTGCAAACAGCGTAAAGGATAGATTTATGAACCCGTTTTTGAACCACCAGCTTGTCAGCATTTCGCTTAACTCTATTTCCAAGTGGAAAGCGAGAGTGTTGCCTAGCTTTAAGGACTTCTATACGCAATACGGTGAAATCGCTCCCTGCCTTACGCTTGGTTTTTCCTACTTAATGGCGATGTATTCGTCCATTCAAAAGCAGGGGGATAAATACACGGTGAAAGTGCCGAATAGAGAAATTGAGTTGAAAGACGACCTGCCGTATTTGGAATATTTCGCGGCGAAAAAATCGGTTGCGGAGTTTATGGCGGACGTAAACGTTTGGGGAGAAGACTTAACGCAATACCCCGGCTTTGCCGCGGCGGTAGAAAGCAATATTCAAAAAATTAAGGCGGGCGTTTGCTTGATATGAAAAAGGTGATCATTAACGAAAAGGACAACGTCGGCGTTTGCTTGGACGGAACGGAAAGTATTCCCGCGGGGCATAAGTATGCGTTGCGGAGCATTCGTAAGGACGAATACGTTATCAAATACGGCGAAATCATCGGCAGGGCTACGCAGGATATCGCGCAGGGAGAATGGGTGCATACGCACAACGTAAAATCCCATTTAAACGAAAACGTGGCATACAGGTACGAGTTTAACGCGCAAACCCCGCCCAAAGCACAGGCGACCTTCCGCGGTTTTAAACGCAAATACGGCAGGGCGGGTATTCGTAACGAAATTTATATTATCCCCACCGTAGGCTGCGTAAACAACGTGTGTATGCGGCTGGCAAAAGAAGCGCAACAATACGTTGCGGGCAGTATCGACGGCATTTTCGCGCTTCCCCATCAGTTTGGTTGCAGCCAGCTTGGAGAAGATAACGAAAATATCAAAAAGCTGCTTTGCGCGGTGGCGCTCAACCCCAACGCCAGCTTCGTTTTGTTCGTTGGCTTGGGCTGTGAAAATAACGGACTGGACGGCATTAAGGAATATTTAGCGCCTTATGGGCGAGAGAATATCGCTTATTTCAACTGTCAGGACGTGGAAGACGAACACGCATACGGTATGGAGCTTTTGCGCGGCTTTGCGGAAAAGGCGAAAACGTACGTGCGCGAAGACGTGGACTTTTCCGAGCTTTGCATCGGTTTGAAATGCGGCGGCAGCGACGGCTATTCGGGCTTGACGGCAAACCCGTTGGTTGGGAGAATTTCCGATAAAATCGTCGGGCTTGGCGGCAGCGCGATTTTGACGGAAGTCCCCGAAATGTTCGGTGCGGAACAGTTGCTTATGAACAAGTGTAAGGACGAGCAGGTGTTTACGCGTTACAAAAAGATGATAGAAGATTTTAAAGCCTATTATACAACGCAAGGCTTTCCCGTGTACGAAAATCCCAGTCCCGGCAATAAAAAGGGCGGGATAACCACGCTGGAAGAAAAGTCCTTGGGCTGTATCGAAAAGGCGGGGACGAGTAAAATCGTAGACGTGCTTGCCTATGGCGAAATGGTAAAGGAGCAGGGCGTGTCCGCGTTGAATGCACCCGGTAACGATTTAATCGCGGCAACGGCGCTTGCGGCAAGCGGCGCGCAAATCGTGCTGTTTACTACGGGACGCGGTACTCCGTTTTCTACCTTTGTGCCCACCTTAAAAATTGCGTCCAACGACCGCATTTCCGCTTTCAAAAATAACTGGATAGACTTTAACGCCTACGGTATGGATGAAAACGGATTGTTCGACGTCATCACGCGCGCTGTAAACGGCGACTATGCTTGCAAGAGTGAAGACATACGCGAAATTGCATTTTATAAAACGGGAGTAACGTTATGAGCTATATCAAAGAAAACTTTTTATTGACCAACAAGACGGCGGAAAAGCTGTATTTTAACTATGCGAAGGATATGCCGATATTCGATTACCATTGCCACCTGCCCGAAAAGCAGATTTTGGAAAATAAAACCTTTGACGACGTTTACCAAATTTGGCTTGCGGGCGACCATTACAAATGGCGCTTGATGCGTAACTACGGCGTCAATGAAGAATATATTACGGGCAATAAATCCAACAAGGAAAAATTTTTGGCGTATTGCAAGACCTTGGCGACGGCGTTTGGCAATCCGCTTTATCACTGGTCGCAGGTGGAGCTGAAAGAATTTTTCAACTGCGAGTTAGAAATCAACGCGGATAACGCGGAGCTTATTTGGGACTGGTGCAACGAATATATCAAGCTCAACGGCATCACGCCGCAAAGCCTTATTGAAAAATCCAACGTTACGCATTTATTCACGACCAACGAAATTTTCGACGATTTATCCACCTTCCCCGCGATTGCGCAAAAGGGGTATAAATTCAAGGTCATTCCCGCTTTCCGCGCGGATAAAATTATGAACATCGAAGCGGCGCAGTATAACGATTTTATCGAAAAGCTGGGTACCGTGTCCGCGTTGAACGAGCTGGAAGAAAAAATTGAAGAACGTTTGCAGGCGTTTATTCAAGTGGGCACTACGGCGGCGGACGTAGCCTTGCAGCGCGTGTATCCGATTGCGGAAAAAGCGGAAGCGGAAAAGATTTTTGCAAAGCGCAGAAAGGGTGAAAACGTTACCGAAGCGGAAAGCGAAATCTTCAAAGGGTATTTGACCTATTTCCTGTTCAAGCTGTACGCAAAATACAATATCGCTACCGAATTGCACGTCGGCGCGATGCGCAATAACAACGCCGTAATGCTTGGGAAGCTGGGCTTGGATACGGGGTACGACAGTATCGCCGAAGACAATTCCATTAAAGAAATGTCCCGCCTTTTTGACCGTTTGAACAACGAAAATTCGCTGCCGAAAACGATTGTTTTCAATCTTAATCCCAAGATGAATTCGGAAATTATGACCCTTATCGGCTGTTTCCAAAGCGACGAAGCCAAGGGCAAAATGCAATACGGCCCCGCGTGGTGGTTCTTGGACAATAAGGTGGGTATGGAAAAGCACTTGGACGATTTGACGGCAACGGGGCATATCGGCGCGTTTGTGGGTATGCTGACGGACAGCCGTTCCTTGCTTTCCTATCCCCGTCATCATTATTTCCGCCGCATTTTGTGCAACTTCTTCGGCGTTATGATGGAAAAGGGAGAAATGACGCAGGACGAAAAGCTTGTCGGCGAAGTGATTAAGGATATTTGTTATCGCAATTCGATTGCTTATTTAAACGTTAAATAATAAAATAAGGAGAAATAAAATGGAAAAATATGTTCCCGTCGTCGTTATTAAAGAACTTTCGGAAACGGACAAAATCTTGACGGCGCTGAAAAACAACGGTATCAATACGGCAGAAATCACCTTCCGTACCGCTTGTGCGGCGGAAGCGATTGCATACGCTTGCAAGAATTATCCCGATATGGCAATCGGCGCAGGTACTGTCATCAATGCCGCACAATGCGAAGCGGCGTTGCAGGCAGGCGCGCAGTTTATTGTTTCGCCCGGGCTTTCGCCTGCGGTAGCAAAAATTTGTAACGACCGCAATATCCCGTACTATCCCGGCTGCGTAACGCCTACGGAAATTATGGCGGCTTTGGAGCTTGGGATCACGACGGTGAAATTCTTCCCTGCCAACGTTTACGGCGGCTTGAAAGCAATGAAAGCGCTTGCCGCACCCTTCCCCCAAATTAAATTTATCCCTACGGGCGGCGTAGATAGAAGCAACATCGACGAGTTTTTGGCTTGGGATAAAATCGAGGCGATCGGCGGCAGCTTCTTCGTGAAAGAAGCTTTGGAAAAAATGCAATAAAAAAGCGGAGTAGCGTACGCACGTTGTGCGCGTAGCGTTCCGTTCGCAAACAAAAATAAAAAACCGCGGTGTAAAAACCGCGGTTGATTTTTTTATAAAGGCAGAGCTTAAAATTTAAAGCAGGCTTGCTGCGTCCTTGTCGCAAATAATGGTAACGAAGGGGTGAAGCTGCAAAACGGAAGCGGGAAGTGCGGGCGTAATTTCGCCTTTGACCATACCGCGCACCGCTTCGGCTTTGTTCTTGCCCGAAACGACCATCAAAATGGATTTTGCTTGCATAATGTTTTTAATCCCCATCGAAAGCGCCTGACGGGGTACTTCGTCGATGGAGTTAAATAAACGGGAGTTGTCTTTGATCGTGTTTTCCGTAAGTTCCACCAAATGAGTAACGGAATCAAACGGCGTGTTCGGTTCGTTAAAGCCGATATGCCCGTTAGAGCCAAGCCCCAAAACCTGCACGTCCTGCTTCATCGTTTCAAGAAGCGCATTGTATCTATCGCATTCCTTTTGTGCGTCGGGCGCGCTGCCGCAGGGCAGGTTGGTGTTCTTTTGGTCGATGTCGATATGGTCGAAAAGGTTAGTGCGCATAAAGTATGCGTAGCTTTGGTCGTGGTCCGCGGTCAAGCCTACGTATTCGTCAAGATTGACGGTGGAAACGTTTTTATAGCTTGCGCCGCCGTTTTGGCAGTCTTGCGCCATATATTTGTACATACCGATAGGGCTAGAACCCGTTGCCAAGCCCAAAACTGCGTTGGGGTTGTTTTTAACGAGTTCAATCATCATTTCGGCAGCTTTTTTGCTCATTTCATCATAGTTTTCCGTAATAATTACTTTCATAGTCTTTACACTCCGAAAAAAATATAGTTTCCTTTCTCATTATACTCTATTCTTTGTATAAGGTCAAGTATTTCAAAGAATTTTGTTTTAGAAAACTTTATTTGTAAGAAGATGAAATGGACAGGCAAATATTTGTCTTTTTTGTGCGTAATTATGCAAAAGGATACCATAATTCTAATGAATCCAAATATGGCATTCGGGCGATAAAAACCGACGCACTAAAAAATTGAAATGACGGTTTATTTTAATTTGCCTAATTTTGCCGTATTTGCGATAACGATCAGCGAGCTTTCCGCATCCAGCACTTGCTCGGGATTTATGTTTACATTGACCTTTTCGCCTTTTTTAATAGCGACGATATTGAAGCCGTATTTTTTGCGAAGATTTAATTCGATTAAGTTCTTTCCGCGCCATTCGTCTTTCACGTCGATTTCCACTATAGATACGTCGTTCGATAAAGAAATCATATCGATGAAGCCGGAGCTAAGTAGATTTTTTGCAAGACGTACACCCGATTCGTTTTCAGGAAAAACCACCTGATCCGCGCCCACGCGAAGCAATATTTTTTGCTGCATTTCGTTGGCGCATTTTGCGATAACGGTCTTAACGCCTGCTTCCTTGCAAAGCGTTACCGCCATTACACTCGCTTCAAGATTGCTTGCCATACAAACGATAACGGTATCAATATTGCCTATGCCCAAACGCGAGATAACCTCCGCATCGGTCACGTCGGCGCATTTGCAAACGGGTAGATATGCGGCTACGTCGTTGACAATTTTTTCCTCGGTATCAACGGCGATAACCTCCATACCGTTCTCTACAAGCTCTCTTGCCACGGCTGTGCCGTATCTTCCAAGCCCAAAGACTGCGTACGTTTTCTTTGTCTTCATAATATTCTCCTTATCCTATACTAATATCTTCCGTCGGTTCGGAAATTACGTTCTGACTTTCGTTTTTGCTCCCAAGTGCCACCGCAAGCGAGATGGGGCCGACTCGACCGAAATACATTGTTGCGATGATGATAATTTTTCCAAACGTATTAAGTGTTGCCGTTAGGTTTCTTGACAGACCGACGGTTGCCGTCGCGCTGACTGTTTCATAAACTGCATCAAGCGCAGATGCGTTGCTCGTTGCCATCAAAAGTACGGTTGACGTGACGCATATCGCAAGGAACGTTATCACTACGGCAATCGCCTTTTTCACCGCTTTTTCGGGGATTTGGCGACCGAACAAGGTTGCGTTGTTTTTGTTTCTAATGGTCGCAAATGCCGAACAAATAAGAACGGCAAAGGTTACCGTTTTTATGCCGCCTGCCGTTCCCACGGGAGAACCGCCTATCAGCATTAGAATAATACACACGGTAGCGGAGGCATTTGTTAAATTCTCTTGAGGTACAGTGGCGAAGCCTGCCGTTCTCGTGGTAACCGATTGAAATAGCGATACTTGAATTTTATCAAACAAGGACATCTCGCCAATGGTTAAAGGATTGGTATATTCAAAAATAAATATGAGAATTGCACCGATAAGAATGAGCCCTGTCGTTAACGTGATTGCAATTTTTGAGTGTAAGGTCAAATGTCTAAATATTTTTCGATTTTTTGGCGAACGGCTCTTCACGACGCGAAGCACGTCCCACCATACGATATAACCAAGCCCGCCGAGAATGATGAGCGCGGAGGTTACGATGTTGATTAAAGGATTTGTGGAGTAATTACAAAGGCTGTTTTCCGCAATGATATCAATACCTGCATTACAAAAGGCGGAAACTGAATTGAATATCGATATCCAAACCCCTTTTGCACCGAAGTCGGGAATAAACACGGTCATATACAAAATTGCGCCGACCCCTTCAATAATCAGCGTGCCAAGTAGTACGTTTTTAACAAATTTTGCAAGTCCTGACATCGTATTAAGATTGAATGCGTCCTGAATGAGCAAGCGGTCGCTGATGCTCATTTTTCTATTTAAGAGTAGCATTAGTCCCGACATAATCGTGATGATGCCAAGCCCGCCGATTTGTATCAGCAGCAATATGACGATTTGTCCAAACACGCTCCAAGTAGAAACCGTGGGAAGCGTAACAAGTCCAGTCACGCAAGTGGAGGTGGTTGCTGTAAAGAGAGCGTCAAGATACGGAACTGCTTCACCGCTTGCGGAGCTAATCGGTAATGACAACAACGCACTTCCCACAAGAATCGTAACGAGAAAACTAAGTAATATGATTTGCGTGGTTGAAAGTATAAATTTCCTTTTTCTAACCATAAAA
>JAZSGC010000121.1:0-18986 GCA_045532525.1 Candidatus Scatosoma sp. | reverse complement strand
CGACGGGAATTCCGCGCTTTAAAGCGTCCTCGCGTCGGGCTTGAATCCGTTCGTCGATATGCAGTTTTACAAGCGATGCGGTGTAAGTCATACTTCCTTTTTCTTAAACGTCGATTATTGAAACCACAATAAGCGGCGCTTGTTTCGTCTTTTTGTAAAAATAATTTTTGAGCGCTTTGCGAATCGCAATCGACAAATCGCCCTTGTCGTAAATATATCCAAACCCGTCTACGGCGCGGCGAATTACGGCGAGCATTTCGCTTTCCATGTCCCCTTCGGCAAATACGCAGCCGTGCGCTTCTATCATCGGTTCGCTAACGGGATAACAGCCCGAAACGGCGATTGCGACGGTGAAAACCCCGTCTGCGGACATCTTTAATCTGTCCTTCATAACCTCGCTCGTGCCGTAGTCCTCAATTCCCTCGCCATCGATTAAACGCGTACCTGCCTGCACGTTTTCCCCTAATTGCATTGTTGTGGGGGTGAGTTCTACGCAATTCCCGATTTCGGTGATTAGGATATTTCTTTCGGGCATACCCACCGATTCGGCAAGCTGCGCGTGACGCTTTAAATGGCGGTATTCGCCGTGAATGGGAATGAAAAATTTGGGCTTTAACAGCGAATGCAGAATTTTGTGTTCTTCCTGACAAGCGTGGCCTGAAACGTGGATTTTTTCCAAACTTTCGTATACCACGTGCGCACCTTTTTTGTAAAGGTTGTTTATTACGCGATAAATCATCTTTTCGTTGCCCGGAATGGGGTTTGCGGAAATGATAATCGTATCGTTTTCCCCTATCGTCACTTTATTAAAATCCCCCGAAGCCATACGGGTAAGCGCGGACATCGGTTCGCCCTGCGAGCCCGTAGAAACGATAAGAAGCTCGCCGTCGAACAGGTTTTTGGTCTTTTCAATATCAACCAAAACGCCTTCGGGAATTTTTAACTCGCCGATTTTCACCGCCGCGTCAACGACCTTGAACATACTCCTGCCCGAAAGCGCAACCTTTCGGCGATATTTTACGGCAAGGTCGATAATTTGCTGCAAACGATGCACGTTGGAGGCAAAGGTGGCGATAATCAGCCTACGATACATATTTTCCGAGAACAAATGGTCGAGCGTTGTGCCGACGACCGTTTCGCTCATCGTATAGCCTGCGCGCTCGATATTTGTGGATTCGCCCATATACAAGAGCACGCCTTCTTTGCCAAGCTCCGCAATCCGTTTAAAATCTATCGGCGAGCCTGCCACGGGAGTAAGGTCGATTTTGAAATCGCCGCTGTGGTAAATGATGCCGTTGGGCGTACGAATTGCCAACGCGCAAGCGCCTGAAATAGAGTGGTTTACGTTGATAAATTCCACTTCAAACACACCGAGCTTAACGGTATCGCCGGGGGCGACTACGCGTTGGATTGAGCTTGTAATATGACGCTCTTGCAGCTTGTTATCCGTAAGCATTAAGGTGAGCTTCGTGCCGTAAATGGGAGTATCGGCATTGATTTCCTTCATCAAAAACGGAACGCCGCCGATGTGGTCTTCGTGACCGTGCGTAAGCAATACGCCGCGGATTTTCTCTTTATTTTGCGCCAAATACGTAACGTCGGGCACAACGGAATCCACCCCGGGCATATCTTCGTTGTTGGGGAAAGTAAGCCCTGCGTCCACGATGATGATGTCGTTTCCGTACTCAATCGCGGTCATATTTTTACCGATTTCACCAACGCCGCCAAGGAAAATTACCTTTACCGCCTTTGACTTTTTGGCATTTGCCCCGTTTTTACGCGCCGTTTTTTTTGCGGGCGCGAGTACCGCTTGCTCGATATCTACGCTTTCGACTTGCTTGGGCTCGAAATTTCTATTAGAGTTTTTCGGCGAAGCAATACGTTTTGTCTTGGACGGCTTGTCCGCACCTATGGACAGCTTGTCCTGCGCGGTTTTTCCCACTTTATTTTCCGTAGCTTTTACTTTTTTTGCGGTTTGCCCCACTTTGACGTCGTTACCGTCTTTTTTTGCCGCGCGGCGTGTTTTTTTCGGTGTAAACGGCGCAAAAATCGCAACCGTTTCCCCATCGAACGACGTACCCATAGGATTTTTCACTTTGGTGGAAACGCGTTTTTTCGGGGCGGTTTTTGCCGCCTGCCGAAGTGTGTCTTTGTTTTGTTCTTTCACAGTTTTTGCCATATCTCCTATCGATGGTCTTTCAAAAAACGAAGAGCCGAAAATTATGGAATTATCAGCTCTTCGTCGTATTTGTATTCAACTTTTGTCTTTTGTTAGAAATTCAGGTCTACCTTCTTTTCTTTCGTTGCCTTGATGAAGCCTTCGTCGTAGAGCTGTTTCGTCGTTTCGTAAGCGTATTCCGTTACGTAATCTACTGCCACGAAGTTTTCTTCCTTTTCAGTAGCGAGTTTTTCCGCCAAAGCCGCCGCAAGACGAACCGCTTTCTTTGCCGCTGCGTCACTCTTTACCTTGACCATAAACGGCGTGCTTTCATATGCTTTTTGACCGCCTACGTCCTTTTGGTGATATACGGTAGATTTGAATTCGGGATCGTTGGGATCAAGCGCAAGGTAGAAGCAAAGGGTCTTACCGCAAATGTTCATTTTTGCAACCGTATCGCGGCCGAAGTTAAATCTATCGCCGTGCCAGCTTACGTTGGAATTGATTTTCTTATAGGACGTCAATTCGTTTTTGATTTGGCTGTAATATTCTTTTACGGTTTCTTCGCTTTGTTTCATCTTCGCCGTGAAGCTCTTCTTCAAACGAATAACCAAACCCGTTTCCGCATCGATGAGATTATTTTCGTCAAGCTCGTCAAAGAGCATAACGGGCGCTTCCGCAACCGCAAGTTCTTCTTTCACTTCTGCAACGGGAGCTGCTACGGGTTCTTCTACGGGAGCAGGTTCTTCCGCTGCGGGTTGACAGCAAACACATTCGCCGCGAAGCTCTTCCGCTACGCCTTTTGCAATCGCGTTGATACCGTCTTCGTCCAAAACAAGATCGTAAGAAGTTTCTTCTTCTACGCCGAGTTTATCTTCTACAATACCCGCGATGCGGTCATAGTCGACAACCGCTTCTACGCAGCCGAGCTTTTCGCTTACCTTTGCCGCGATAGCTTCGATACCCGCGTCGTCAACGACTACTTCGTAGGACTGTTCCTTAGCCGCAAGCTTTTCCGCTACAAGATCGGCAAGCTTGTCGTAATCTACGGGAACGTTTACCTTAGAAGCAACGAGATCGGACAGACGGTCGTAGTCGATAGGTTCGGGCTTTACCGCGCCAACAGCCGCGATGATTTTGTCGCTATGTACGCCGACGTCGGAAGCCAAATTTTCGTATGCCGCTTGAAGCTGCTGATAATTATACTTCAATTCGGTCAATTCTGCAAGCGTTGCTTGGATTTCGTCCAACGACGCAAGCTTTGCGGCAACCTTTTCGTCTACAACGCTTTCCACGCCTTCGTATACGCTTTGCAGCTGCTTTTGGGTGTAACGAATTTCACGAACGACGTCGTCGTTGGGTTTTTCCACCGCTACCGCTTCGCAAAGAGAATTGAGTTGCGTAGACGTATTGCCTAACTCTTTCGCTAATTCGCCCTTCATTTTTTGAAGATCGCGAGCCACCGATTGATACAATGCTTCAAAAAGTTTTCTGTCCGCCATATAAATCACCTCGTTTTTTATTCACGCTGTTGATAGCCTTTCCCCTTTTTGTATGTAATGGGCAGGTATGCGTTTATTGCAAACACGCCCTAGGCAGGTACGATGCTATTACAGCTATTATTATAGCACAACAATCGCAATCGGTCAAGGGTTTGACGAAATTTTTCCACGAAAAAATCCGTTTTTTTGAGAAAAAAACCAACTTTTCCCTTAAAAACGGATTTTTTTAATTTCAACGCGACCTTGCCCCTTGTAAATTTACTTACAAGTAAGCGAGTTTGCGTACCTGCCCCCTATTATTTGCCCTTTTTCTTATCCGCTCTGCGCTCGATAAGTTTTACGATTTCGACAACGGGAACAACCAGGAATGCAATAGCGATGGCTACGAGATATTGCCACCAGTCAAGGTATACGAATTCAAAAAGTTGGGTGGAAACGAAAGGCACAAGCACAACCACTAGCGTCAACACCGCCGAGCCGATTGCCGCCCACGTGAGCATCTTATTGCCTTCGTCCAGCTGGAATAAGCTCTTCTTTTGCGAACGCATATTGAAGCTGTGGAAAATTTCCGCAAAGGACAGCGTAAGGAACGCCATCGTCATACCGTAGCTGCTGGTTTCAAATTTCCAAGACCAACCGTTCATTTCAAACGCGTGTCCAAGGAAATAGGATACGAGCGTGAGCACGGCGACAAGCAAGCCTTGATAGATAACGTCCCCGCCCATACCGTCGGCGAATACGCCCGCTTTTGCATTACGGGGTTTGCGCTTCATTACGTCGGGTTCCGCCTTTTCCATACCCAACGCAAGCGCAGGGAAGCAGTCGGTAACGAGATTTATCCAAAGCAGGTGCACGGGATTTAAAAGAGTTACGCCAAACAGCGTTGCCACGAAAATACCGATAACCTCGCTCATATTAGAAGCGAGCAGGAATTGAATTGCCTTACGGATATTATCGTAAATACGTCTGCCTTCTTCCACCGCACCGACGATGGTAGCAAAGTTATCGTCCGTGAGTACCATATCCGCAACGTTTTTGGTTACGTCCGTACCCGTGATACCCATACCTACGCCGATATCCGCAGACTTGATGGAAGGCGCGTCGTTTACACCGTCGCCCGTCATCGCCGTAATATAGCCTGCATTGCGCCAAGCGTTGACGATACGAGTTTTATGTTCGGGCTGTACGCGCGCATATACGCTGATATTTTGGAATTCCTTTTGGAAGGTTTCTTCGCTCATTTCGTCGAGCTGTGCGCCCGTAACCGCGCGCACGTTTTCGTCCAAAATCCCCAGTTCTTTGGCAATCGCAACCGCCGTATCGATGTGGTCGCCCGTGATCATAATGGGACGAATACCCGCGTTACGGCATTCCACGATTGCGTCCTTAACTTCGGGACGAACGGGGTCGATCATACCGCAAAGCCCCGTGAAGCAAAGCTCCGTTTCCAAGCTTGCAGGCTCGGTGTTTTCAGGACAAGCCGTCCAAAGACGTTCCGCACAAGCAAGCACGCGAAGCGCTCTGTCCGCCATCGCCTTATTCGCTTCCAAAATTTGCGTCTTATATTCCGCCGTCATCGGCGTGGGCTTGCCGTCCTTTAAATAGAAGGAGCAACGGTCGATAACCACGTCGGGCGCCCCCTTGGTGTATTGCACGAAGCCGTTTGCCGTTTCGTGTATGGTACTCATCATTTTACGGTTGGAATCGAACGGAGCTTCGCCAACGCGGGGATTTGCCGCGCGGAGCTCGGGGTTTTTCATTTCCAGCTTATCCGCCCAAACGACAAGTGCCGTTTCGGTAGGTTCGCCCGTAACCGAGCCTTCTTCGTCGATTTTTGCGTCCGAGCAAAGTGCCATTGCCTTGGCTACGCGCGCTTCGTCTTCGCCGAAATGGTCGACAACCGTCATTTTATTTTGGGTGAGCGTACCCGTTTTATCCGAGCAAATAATTTGCGCGCAGCCCAGCGTTTCTACTGCCGTGAGCTTACGAATAATTGCGTTGCGCTTGGACATATTGGTAACGCCGATGGAGAGCACGACGGTAACAACCATCGCCAAGCCTTCGGGAATTGCGGCTACCGCCAAGGATACGGCTATCATAAAGGATTCCAAGCCGAAATCTAAGCCCTTGCCTGATTTAAATTCGCCGTCTACCGCGCCGCGAATGAGCTGAATAGCAAATACGACAACGGAAATACCGATAATCAGGAAGGTCAAAATTTTGGAGAGCTGACCAAGCTTTCTTTGCAAAGGCGTTTTGCCTTCTTCCGCTTGGGTGAGCGCACCCGCAATTTTACCCATTTCGGTGTCCATACCCGTTGCGGTGACCACAGCCACGCCTCTGCCGTAAACGACGGTACTGCCCATATATACCATATTTTTTCTATCGCCCAAAGGTACGTCCTTTGCGTTATCGCCAAGGGTGAGCGCTTCGGTGATTTTGGTAACGGGCAGGGATTCGCCCGTGAGCGCGGCTTCTTCTACCTTTAAGCTTGCGCTTTCTAAAATACGTGCGTCCGCAGGAACCGCGTCGCCCGCTTCCAGTAAAATGATATCGCCGGCAACGAGTTCTTCGCTGGGAACGTGCAGGGTTTTTCCGTCACGGATAACCTTAGACGTAGCCGCGGACATTTTTTGCAGCGCTTCTATCGCCGCTTCCGCTTTGCTTTCCTGCACTACGCCCAAAATGGCGTTGACAAGCACGACTGCCATAATGATGAACACGTCGACGAAGCCCATTACGCCTTCTTCTTCCAGCACGCCCATTACGCCGCTGATAACCGCCGCTACAATGAGAATGATAATCATCGGGTCGGCAAGCTGGCTTAAAAAGCGTAAAATCCAAGGCTTTTTCTTGGCTTCGGCAAGTTTATTTCTGCCGTTTTGTTCTAAGCGCTGTTGCGCCGTTTGGGTGGAAAGACCGTTTTGCTGAGAGCTGTTGACCTCTTTTAAAACGCTTTCCGCACTTTCGCAATAGTGTTTCATTTTTTCTCCTATATATTTATATTATTTTATTGCTGATTTGTAGGTAAATAATACCGAAAATATAAAAAATACCGAGCGCGGCATATTTTCCGCGCTCGGACGTAGTTAAAAAAGCGACGTCATTTGTGCGCGTTATGCCACGAAATGAGTCTCACACTTTAAGACAAGCCAGACCGAAGCCAGTGTTGTTGACTTGCCACGCTTTCGCGCACGCTACTCCCTCAATGGATTGTATAGTATGATTATAGCATTCTCCAAAATATTTGTCAAGAATTTTTTGGTAAATCTTTGTAAAATTTCCGCTTTGCCTACGGGAGCGTACTTATACGTACGTGACTTAGGCTCGCGGATTTCCGCTTGCCCTATCCCAGCAGGTGAAACGGAGCAAGACGCAAGCAAGACAAGAAGCGTGCGGCTTTGTCGACGGGAGCGTACTTATACGTACGTAACTTAGGCTCGCAGATTTCCGCTTGCCCTATCCCAGCAGGTAAAACGGAGCAAGACGCAAGCAAGACAAGAAGCGTGCGGCTTTGTCGACGGGAGCGTACTTATACGTACGTGAGCAAGACAAAACGAAAACGCGACGCCGTATTGCGCCGCGTATTCTTCGTTTTACTCGTCGTCGTAAGGAAGATCTACGTTGTGATATACGTTTTGTACGTCGTCGTGTTCTTCCAACGCGTCGATCATCTTTTCAAACGTAGCCACCTTATCTTCGGGTAAAGTGATTTTGTTTTGGGGAATCATTGCAACTTCCGCTTGTACGAAACGGATTTTGTCTTCTTCCTCTTCGTTTCTTCTGCCCTTAGGCGCAGCCGCTACCATTTCCTTGTTCTTTTCTTCCAAGAACTTGCGAACGTCGGAGAACGCTTCGGGAGCAGTGAAAATTTCGTATACGTCGTCGCTTACTACGACGTCGTCCGCGCCTGCTTCGAGTGCGATTTCCGTAATGGTATCTTCGTCAAGCTCCACCGTTCTTTCCACAACGATATAGCCCTTGTTGTCGAAATTGTAGGATACGCAGCCGTTTTGACCGAGCTGACCGCCGTGCTTACCCAAAATGGCGCGCACGTCGCCTGCCGTACGGTTGATGTTGTCCGTAAGGGTTACGACGATAACCGCCGAGCCCGCTACGCCGTAGCCTTCGTAGGTGAGTTCTTTATAATCCGCGCCGCTCATTTCGCCCGAAGCCTTTTTGATGCTGCGCTGAATGTTATCGTTGGGCATATTTGCCGCTTTCGCCTTTGCGATGATATCGGCAAGCTTGCTGTTGGTATCGGGGTTAGGGTTGTTTTTTGCCGCTACCGCGATTTCTCTGCCGAGCTTGGTGAAAATTCTACCTTTCGCCGCGTCAGCCTTGCCTTTTTTTGCCTGTATGTTGTGCCATTTGCTATGTCCTGACATAATTATTCTCCTTTTGCTTTGTTAGAATGCGTCCTTTTGCAACACGTACATAATAATCCCTGCGGAAATTGCCGCGTTCAGGCTTTCCTGCGTTTCACGCATCGGTATTTTCACCGTGTGCGCCGCACGAGAAAAGACTTCCCCCGAAATGCCGTTGGCTTCATTGCCGATTGCCAAGGCAAATTGCTTGGGCGGCGTAAAATGGAAGACGTTGACCCCACCCATATCCGCGACGACGATAGGAATATCGCCCAAAACGGAAAGAATATCTTCCCGATTTCCGCGATAGATTTTCGTAAAAAACACGCCGCTCATACTCGCGCGGACGGACTTTGGCGAAAAGGGATCGGCGCATTCCTGCGTCAAATACACTTCGTTATAGCCCGCGGCGTTGGCGGTACGCAAAATTGTGCCGACGTTGCCAGGATCCGCTACGCCGTCTAAGAGCAAGCATTTGCCCTGCGGCGCGCGAAGCTCCGTACTTGGAATACGCACGCGGCACAAAACGCCCTGCGGCGTGTTTTCGTCGGAAAGGAAACGGAATACGTCGTTAGATACGTACACGGGTGGCTCGTTTGTGGTTGGCAATTCGCCTTGATAGCTTTCCGCAACGAATACACGCTCGATTTCCAGTTGGCTTTTTTGACATTCGAGTGCCATTTTATAGCCTTCGACAAGGAAAAGACCGAGCTCTTTTCTACCCTTTTTTTCCTTTAAAGCCGCCGTTTCTTTGACGAGTGGATTGTTTTTGGACGTTAAAATCATTTCTTTAAAATATCGAAAAAAGCCTTTTACTGCTAAAAGGCTTTTTCGTTTCAAATTAAAGCGCTGCTTTCGCTTTTTCAACGAGCGCCGTGAATGCCGCTGCGTCGTTTACCGCAAGGTCAGCAAGCACCTTTCTATTAAGATTGATGTTTGCAACTTTAAGGCCGTGCATAAGCTTGCTGTAAGAAATACCGTTGATTCTTGCCGCTGCATTGATTCTTGCAATCCAAAGACGACGGAAATCTCTCTTTCTTCTTCTTCTGCCGATGAACGCATAGTTCAAGGACTTCATAACCGCTTCGCGAGCGATTCTGTACGAACGGCTCTTGCTGCCGTAGTAACCTTTGGAAAGTTTAAAAATCTTTCTACGCTTCTTAACCGCGTTTACTGCTCTCTTAATACGCATAATCTCTTATCTCCTCCGTCTTATTTCTTGTAAGGCATCATGCTCTTAACCGTTGCTTCCTTGGTGGAGTCAACAAGCGCGCCTTGACGCAAATTTCTCTTTCTCTTTCTGTTCTTGGTTTCCGCTTTGTGGTTCTTGCCGCCGTGCGCACGGTTTACTTTGCCCGTGCCGGTAAGCCAGAAACGCTTTTTGGTACTGCTATGTGTTTTCTGTTTAGGCATATTTTTATCCTCCGAATTTTTTTACTATTTTATTTACCTACCCGTTTGAAAATGGGCGGGATTTACCTAAATTATTTTGCGGGCGCGAGAATCATCAAAATGTTTCTGCCTTCCGTCTTGGGTTCTTTGTCCATTACCGCTTTGCCGCCGAGCAGGTCGAAGAAGCGGCGCATTACGTCGATACCCATTGCCGCGTGCGCCTGCTGTCTACCGCGCATACGGATAGAAACCTTCACCTTGTTGCCGTCGCTAAGCATTTCAATCGTCTTTTTTGCTTTTACGTTTAAGTCGCCCACGTCAATCGTCATCGAAAGGTAAATTTCTTTAAGTTCGATTACTTTTTGGTTTTTACGATTTTCCTTTTCGCGCTTTGCCTGTTCGAATTTGAACTTGCCGTAGTTCATAATCTTGCAAACGGGGGGTACTGCGTTGGGGGAAATTTTCACCAAGTCCAACTCCGCTTCGTCGGCAAGGCGCAATGCTTCCTGCGCGCTCATAATGCCAAGCTGTTCGCCTTCTGCGGAAATAACTCTGACTTCTTTATCACGAATTTCTTCGTTGATTTGATGCTGTTCTTTAATGGCCGTATACCTCGCAACAAAAATTAAGGGGTTGCTATGCATAGCAACCCCTTTTCGACTAATTACCCCGCGTTTGGCGGTGAGAAAAGTATCGAGCCGTATCAATCTTTACTATACGGCGAGAAGGTTCGCTTCTGCTTAGCTTATTTATCTTACCATAAAGCCAAGCGGGTGTCAAGCGAATTTCCACCGTTTTGGAAAAAATTATAAAACTTTTTTCTCTTGATTAAAACGCCGTTTTATCCGCAACGTCTTTTACGATTGTCGCGAAGAATTCGTCCACGGAAACCACCGACTGTTCGCCGTCGCGGCGGCGCACGGAAACCTGCCCCGCTTCCATTTCCTTGTCCCCCAAAACGAGCATATACGGCACTTTTTCCAGCTGCGCTTCACGGATTTTATAACCGATTTTTTCGTTTCTATCGTCCACTTCCACGCGAATGCCCGCCGCTTTGAGCTGCGCGCAAATCCCGTTTGCGTAGCTGAGCTGCTTATCGGTAATTGGCAAAATTTTTACCTGCGTAGGCGCAAGCCATACGGGGAATTTACCCGCGAAATGTTCGATGAGAATACCGATGAAGCGTTCGATAGAGCCAAACGCTACGCGATGCACCATAATGGGCTGGTGTTTTGCGCCGTCCTCGCCCACGTATTCCATTTCAAAGCGTTGGGGAAGCTGGAAGTCCAGCTGAATCGTACCGCATTGCCACGTTCTGCCGATGGAATCTTCCAAGTGGAAGTCGATTTTCGGACCGTAGAACGCGCCGTCCCCTTCGTTTACCACGTAGGAAAGCCCCAAATCGTCCAACGCGTTGCGCAAGGAATCGGTTGCCACGTTCCAGTCTTCGTCGCTGCCCATACTATTTTCGGGGCGGGTGGAAAGCTCTACGTGGTATTTAAAGCCAAACAGCGTATATACTTCGTTAATCAAACGAACGACGCCCTTGATTTCGTCCTTGATTTGTTCGCGCGTCATAAAGATATGCGCGTCGTCCTGCGTAAAGCAACGGACGCGGAACAAGCCGTGGAGCTGACCGGATTTTTCGTGGCGATGTACAAGACCAAGCTCGCCCATACGGATAGGCAAGTCTTTATAGCTGTGCGGTTCGTTTTTATACACCAAAATACTGCCGGGACAGTTCATCGGTTTGATTGCAAAATCTTCTTCGTCCACCTTGGTGGTATACATATTGTCGCGGTAGTGATACCAGTGTCCCGACGTTTCCCAAAGGGATTTATTGAGCATAATCGGGGTTTGGATTTCGACGTACCCTTCACGGGTGTGGATTTGACGCCAGTAGTCGACGAGCGTATTTTTCAGCACCATACCGTTGGGCAAGAAGAAGGGCAAGCCCTTGCCTTCGTTCATTATTGCAAAGAGTTTGAGTTCTTTGCCAAGCTTGGTATGGTCGCGTTTTTTCGCTTCTTCCAGCATTGTAAAATACGCTTCCATTTCGTCTTTCTTCGCAAACGCCGTGCCGTAAATACGGGTGAGCATTTTGTTGTGTTCGTCGCCGCGCCAGTATGCGCCTGCAATACTCGTGAGCTTAAACGCCTTGATTTTGCCCGTGGACGGCAGGTGCGGACCGCGACAAAGGTCGGTGAAGTTGCCCTGCTTATAGAAAGAGATGGTTTCCCCTTCGGGCAGTTCTTCAATCAGCTCCACTTTATAGTTTTCGCTGTAGCCTTTCATAAGCGCAATCGCTTCTTCCTTGGGCAGCGTAAAACGCTCGATAGGCAGGTTGCTCTTAATGATTTTTTGCATTTCCTGCTCGATTTTCGCAAGGTCGGTTTGCGTAATGGGCGTAACGAAATCTACGTCGTAATAATAACCGTTTTCGATAACAGGACCGATGGAGAGCTTGCAAGTGGGGTATATCGTTTTCAACGCTTGCGCCAGCACGTGCGCACAGGTGTGACGATAGACCTGTAAGCCTTCCTTATCTTTCAGGGTAACGATTTCCAAGCTGTCGCCGTCTTGCAATACGTGGGAAAGGTCGACCAAATTGCCGTTGACCTTTGCGCAAATGGCATTTCTTGCCAAGCCTTCGGAAATGGCGAGCGCCGCTTGCATTGCCGTTGCGTTTTCTTCCAGCTGCATTGCGTCGCCGCTTTTTAAAATGACGTTCATAATATTCCTCCGTGGTTTATACCTATTATTTTTCGTGATCAAGCGTGCGTAAAAAAATAAAAATCCTTAAACTCCCCAAAAGAAGTTTAAGGACGCAATAGCATAGCTTGCGCGGTTCCACCTTAATTGCCGTATACACGACCGCTTTTATTTTGTTTTTTACGCGCGTAAAGCGGTTTCGACTTCCGTTTGCCTTCGTTTGTCTTTCAGCCAAGGACAAACTCTCTGTAAGAACGCAAAAAACGGCGCTACTTGTCTTTACGTCCTTTATTGTAATGCATTTCCCCTGCGATTGTCAACCTTTTTGCACAAGATTTTTAACAAAAAACCGCTTTTTCTCCGTAATATTTTTGCAAGAACGCACGAATTTCCTCGTCCACTTCGCCAAAGCAGTATATCCGCTCCGCGCCGCCAAGTAAAATTTCGCCTATCGGGGATTCCACCCCCGTCAAAAGGCTTTTTGTCAAGGGGCGGTATTCTTCGTCGTACACCTTTCCGTTTTTTAAAAAGAGCTTCCCTTCTCCGTCTTCGGCAAGAAAGCTTAAAAAATCCTCCATAGAGCCTTCGCTCATTTCCGCAGGGACGTACTGCGCGATGTTTTCCCAGCGTTTTTTAAGCTCTCGCAAACGAAAGTGAAACACGCCGTCCAAGCAGTATTTTGCCGAGCCGCGTATCCGTCTTGAAACGTACGCCCGATCGTCGCGGTAATCCGCCGCCACCAACGCGGTAATGAGCAGGCGTTTTTGCATTTCACTAAGCAGGGGTAATGCCAGCCGTTTTTCAAAAAATTCGTATTTATAGCCTACGGAAATGACGTCCGCAATATGTTCTTCTGCGAACTTGCGCACGTAAGGACAGTATTCCTTGTCCGTCTTGAAGGCGATTTCCGTACTGTCGCCGCGGCGTTCGATGTCGCAGGACGACGGCAAAAAGGAAAACCGTTCTCGCACCTTTGCGTATAAGTAAGACATATACAGCCCGTCAAAGCCGTTTTGCGTTATCGTTATTTCTTCCACCATACTATTGTATGCCGTAGCGCGAAAATTATTTATAACAAAGCATAATTTCCTACGCCAAGTTATGCCTACAATCGCTTGACTTGCCTTAAAAAATGCGGTATAATGAATAAATGATAATTACTTTGTAATTACCGCCCGTGAAAAACGGACGGTTGGAGGGTTTGATTTATGGATATGAAATCCGTAGAAAAGAAATGGCAAGCGAAATGGGAAAAATCCAAGCTGAACGTATTCAACAAGAAGAATATGGACAAGAAATTGTACGTTTTGGAAATGTTCTCCTATCCTTCGGGCGCAAAATTGCACGTTGGGCATTGGTATAACTACGGCCCTACCGACTCTTACGCGCGCTTTAAGAAAATGCAGGGCTTTGAAGTGTTTCAGCCGATGGGCTTTGACGCGTTCGGTTTGCCCGCGGAAAACTACGCGATAAAGACGGGTATTCATCCCAAGGATTCCACGGAAAAGAATATCGAAACGATGGAAGCACAGCTGAAAGCAATGGGTGCGATGTTCGACTGGACGGCAGAAATCAAGACCTGCGAAGAAAATTATTATAAATGGACGCAATGGCTGTTTTTGCAACTTTATAAAAAGGGCTTGGCTTACCGCAAGGAAGCGCTTGTAAACTGGTGCCCCGATTGCGGCACGGTACTTGCGAACGAACAGGTTATCAACGGCGAATGCGAACGTTGCGGCTCCGTCGTACTCCGCAAGGATATGACGCAATGGTTTTTAAAAATCACCGACTACGCGGAAGAGCTGTTGGACGATCTGAAAGGGTTGGACTGGCCGGAAAAAACCAAGCTGATGCAAAAGAACTGGATTGGTAAATCCACGGGCTGTGAAATTGAATTCGAGTGCGAAACGGGCGATACCATCACCGTGTTCACCACCCGCCCCGACACCGTATTCGGTGTAAACTACGTGGTAATCGCGCCCGAACATCCCCTTGTAGAAAAGCTGAAAGCGGCGCATCCCGAACGCGCGGACGACATCGACGCGTACGTTCGCTACGCTGCGGAAGCCAACGATATTGACAGACTTTCTACCGCGCGTGAAAAGACGGGTACCTTCTCCGGCGCATATGCAACCCACCCCTTGACGGGAAAGAAATTGCCCATTTACTTGGCGGACTACGTATTGTATTCCTACGGCACGGGTGCGGTTATGGCGGTTGCGGCGCACGACGAACGCGATTACGCGTTTGCGAAAAAATACGGATTGCCCGTGACGCAGGTCATTCAAAAGGTAGGCGGCGAAACCATTCTCCCCTACTGCGAAGACGGTATTTTGGTAAACAGCGGCAGCTTTGACGGACTTTCGGGCGAAGAAGCGCGCAACGCGATCGCCGTACATTTGACGAAAATCGGCAAAGGCGGCAAAAAGGTAAATTATAGACTGCGCGACTGGTCGGTATCCCGTCAAAGATACTGGGGCGCGCCCATCCCGATGATTCATTGTGAAAAGTGCGGCGTTGTGCCCGTTCCCGAAAAGGAACTGCCCGTAAAATTACCCTACGACGTGGAATTCCGTCCTTCGGGGCGCTCCCCCTTGGCTTCGCACGAAGGGTTTATGAACTGCACCTGCCCCAACTGCGGCGGTAAGGCTTCGCGTGATCCGGATACGTTGGATACTTTCGTATGCTCCAGCTGGTACTTTTTACGTTATCCCGAAGCGCACAACGACAAGAACCCGTTTACAAGCAACGTGGCAAACACAATGGCCCCCGTTGACGTATACGTAGGCGGCAGCGAACACGCTTGTATGCACCTTTTGTACGCGCGTTTCATCACCAAGGCTTTGCGGGATATGGGGTATATCGACTTCGGCGAACCCTTCAAGCGTTTGGTGCATCAAGGCATTATCCTTGGTCCTGACGGCAACCGTATGTCGAAGTCGCACGGCAACGTCGTTTCCCCCGATACCTATATTGAAGAATACGGCTCGGATATGTTCCGTTTGTATTTGATGTTCGGTTTCAGCTATACCGAAGGCGGACCTTGGAACGACGACGGTATTAAATCTATTGCGAAATTTGCCGACCGTTTGGAACGCTTAGTGCATAGAGCGCAGGAAATGACGAGCGGGCATACGAATATGGCTGCTGCGGAAAAGGCATTGAACTTTGCTAAGCATTATGCAATTAAGTGCATTACGCGCGACGTGGAAGACTTCTCTTTCAATACGTCGGTTGCACGCCTTATGGAATACGTGAATGCAATGCAAAAATACGAAGCGGACGCAGGCGAAAAGAACGTAGCGTTCTTCAAGGACTGCGCTAAAGATTTGGTGCGTATGATTGCGCCGTTTGCTCCCCACTTTGCGGAAGAGCTTTGGGAAAGCTTTGGCAATAAGAATTCGGTATTCTTAGAAAGCTATCCCGTCGTTGACGAGCAAGCGCTTATCAAAGACGAAGTAGAATACGCTGTGCAAGTGAACAGCAAAATCAAGGCAAAAATGACGCTTGGCGAAAGCTTGTCCAACGAAGAACTTCAAGCGACCGTTTGCGCAAATCCCGAAATTGCCGCGCTCATCGAAGGCAAGACGGTGAAGAAGTGCATTATCGTTAAGGGCAGACTGGTCAACTTGATTGTCGGTTGATAAAAGGTTAATAAAAATCCCCCTGCTGCTTTGCAAGGGGATTTTTTATACAATATATTTTAAGGAAAGAGCGTATGAACGTTACTAAGTTTTCCCGCTCTTTTTTGCTTTTATATCAAAATAAGTTCGCTTGAAATATTTTTAAGGCAGCTTAGCTTC
Organism: Candidatus Scatosoma sp.; assembly: GCA_045532525.1. Lineage (GTDB taxonomy): Bacteria > Bacillota > Clostridia > Christensenellales > Borkfalkiaceae > Scatosoma. The sequence goes on along the minus strand of JAZSGC010000121.1, from coordinate 3,052 downwards.
TTCCAACAGCTTTTCCACCTGTTCCACCGTGAATCGCAGGTCGGATTCTCCGCTGCGATAATACGAGCCTGTTTTGGGATTATTGCCGATATAAACGGGGCGTTCCCGGCGCTTGGCTTTACGCACGCAAATCACGACGATTTCTTTTCCATCGGCAAGCTCCACCGTGATATCCGATTTCTTTAATAGGTTTGCGGAAACCACTCGTTTGTCGTTGAGCATTTCCCAAAACTGCGCAATCAGGCGGTTGGGGTCGGGCAAGTCTACGGGATAAAGCGTTTTGTCTTTTTTGTTTTCCGCCACACCAAGAAGTATTACCCCGCCCGACGTATTTGCGAATGCGGAGTAGGTTTCCCAAATGCTGTGCGGCAGCCCGCCCGTAGCGCGCTTGGCTTCGATGCGGGTACTTTCCTTGTACTTGTTTAAAACGGATAGTTGCATACCTGCCCCCTTTGTTTAGATAAAAATTCTCCGCGATACGGCGGAGAATTTTCGTTTAATAGTTACCGGTGTAGTCAAGATTCTTCTCGTTCCAATCCGCAACGAGCGTAACGTCGCTTGGCGTCTTCCAAACGCCTTCTTGGTCTATTTTCTGCCCATTGTACGTCCAATGCTTAAAGAAGAATGCGTGGTTGTCGCCATAAATCACCGCGTTATTGCGGGTGGGCTTAGGCAAACTGTACGTTGCCCCGTATGTTACCTGCATTGTGGACTGGCTACCCAGCGAGTTGCCGCCGTTCACGTCCAACGTCACCGTGTACTTTTTGCCCTTGAAGTTTGCCGTCAGGGTAATACTTTCCGCGTCGATTTGCCAAACGCCCTTCGTGTCGACGTCCACATTACCCATTGACCATTTATCCAATTCATAACCCGTATTCGGCGTTACGTAGCTGCTTAAATCGTAGTCTGCGTCGTATGTAAGCGTAACCGATTTCTCAGTCACCGAACCGTTTGCGCCGCTTTGCAAGTTGACTGTATATTTCTTGGGGATTTCTATTGCGCGTACTTCTATTGACTGCGTGATATTCGATAAATCCACGTCTGCCCAGTCAACCTTATAACCGGTTTTAGGTACAGTTTGGGGGATTTTATCATCGGGAACGCTTTGTCCCGCTTCCACGGGAATCACCACGGGCTCTTCGCCGTCTTGCAAGAAGGTTACCGTGTATATATCTACCTGTACTTCTTCCCACTTTGCTTTGAGCGTGATATTTTCCGCATCGATTTTCCAAAACTCCGACGTAACCGCCCCGTTTTCATACATCCAGCACACAAATCTAAACCCATTATATTCGGGGGTATGCAAGGTATATTCTTGGTCGTAGGTTACCTGCTGTGTTTTGGGGTCTACTGTACCGCCATTTGGATCGTAAGTGATGGTGTAGGTTTTAGGTACTTCAACCACGTTGACTTCTATATCCTGCGTGACGTTGGATAAGTCTACTTCTTCCCAGCTAACGTTATAACCCGTTTTGGGCTTAGGAGTGGGTATATCCGTCAAAGCTTCCCCTTCTTCTACCGTTTTTTCGATGCGTTGACTGCCTTGTATGAAGGTCACGGTGTACGTCTTTTTGACGGTGCTGTTACCCGAATTCGTACCGATGGGCGGAATATCAGAGTTGTTTGCGGGACCGCAAGCGGTAAAAGTAAGCGTTCCCAAAATAAAACTTATGCTAAGTAGCAGAGTTAAAAACTTTTTCATTCCTACAATCCTTTATCATTTAGGTAAGTATATCATATCATAATTTTTACCATTCGTCAAGCCTTTTTTAAAATTTCATTTTAAAAGGATTGTTTCAACCTAAAAAAACGTCCAAAATCATCATCAATACGAAGCCGACGGTCGCTCCCCACGCCCCGTAAACGAAGTTTGGCTTAGCTGTGTGGGGTGTTTCCGCTCCATTTGCCTTATCCCTTTCCATCGTCGGCATAGCGTTGGCGGACGGGAGCAGGTCCTCGGCAACCACAAACAACATTGCGCCTGCGGAAAAGGCAAGCAGCCAAGGTTGTAACGGGCGTAAATATGCAGCCAGCAGACAACCGATAACGGCAAAAATCAGCTCGAATATGCCGCTGATTGCACCAAATAGGAATGCCTTTGTTTTGCTATGGAATACCGCTTGTAAGGGCAAAGATACCGCCGCGCCTTCGGGAATATTTTGTATTCCAACGCCGATTGCCAAACCGAGCGCCAACGCGAAGGCTTGCTCCGTGCCGATAGCCCAAGCCGAACCAAACGCAAAGCCCACGGCTAAGCCTTCGGGAATATTATGCAGCGTGATCGCGAAAAAAAGCTTTAAGGGATTTTGCAGTGGCGGAGCGTTGCCTTGTAAAGCTTGTTCTTGCGCGGTGACTTGCATTTGTGGTGCGCTTGGCAGGAATTTGTCGGCCAAATGAAGAAATAACGCACCGAAGAATATACCTATGGAAACGGGAATGAACGCGTACCTGCCCCACCCGTTTTCCGCTTCTTCCAAGGCTGGAAGAAGCAACGACCACACGGAAGCGGCTATCATTATCCCTGCCGTAAAGCCTAAAAATATCGCATTCCACTTATGTGAAAACTCTTTTTTTAAACAAAAAACTAGTGCTGCGCCAAGTACCGTAGTAATAAAGATAAACGTTACGCCGCCTATCGTCATCAGTAAATGCATTTTCGTACTTCCTTTGAATTTTTGGGGAAGCCCCCTATTATTCAATATATGAAAATGCGTACGAAAATGGCAAAAGCAACGAAATATTTTTTGCTACGTGTTTTATACACGGAGAAGACGTATCCGCCTTTCATCTTCGCCGCTTAAAATAAAAAGCTCTACTCGCAAGAGTAAAGCTTTTAAATGAAAAGCGGCGATTACCTATCCTCCCGGCGGTTAAAGTCGGAGGCCAAGCGGTCTTAGGAAGACAATACTCAGGAACAACTCCTTGGCTCACAGAACGACATGGCTACGATCCGACTTCGCCTTTCATCTTCGCCGCTTAAAATAAAAAGCTCTACTCGCAAGAGTAAAGCTTTTAAATGAAAAGCGGCGATTACCTATCCTCCCGGCGGTTA
>JAZSGC010000092.1:0-6897 GCA_045532525.1 Candidatus Scatosoma sp. | reverse complement strand
GTTTCCAAGTCAAAGCAAACGAATACGTTCTTTTTCAAAACTTCGGGCACGAACGTGTTGTCAAACAGCCCCGCTTGTTCGTAATCGGCATACGGCTCGGGAAAAACGGTGTGATAAAATTTCGGCACGGGTTTACCCTTTCTCGTTTCGGGGACGAAGCCCGCGGGCGGCGTTCCGTAATTGATTTTTGCCGCCTTAAACGATTTAAACCCGTTGTATTCTTCGTTTGCGCCCGTCAATACGATCGTATCCCCCGCCTTGATTTCGCGCACCTTATCCAGCGTGGCTTTTTTAGGGAAATAGGTCGTACGAACATTGCCCGTTCCGTCGCTGACGGTGATGGAAAAACGAGTTCTCTCCACGTCCTCGCCCGTCTTTTCGTTATGCCGCACATACTTAATTTCTTCAATGTATACCACGTCGCCGCAAACAGAATACGGCTCGTCCAAATCCATACAATCCGCCATATACACCGCGCTGGTGGGCGTTTCATCCGCGCCGTCTATTTTTACGTAATCGCAAATGGGGAAACGGCGTATCTCACGCGCCAGAGCTTCTTCCCTGTCTTCGGGAATTTCGTCCAAAATAGACGGGTCGGGCTGCGCCTTTTCTACGATACGAACGTTACCGTAAAAGGTACCGCAATACCCGCTCATCAAATACCTGCTTATCTCGTCCAGAATTTTTCCCGAAGAAAATAAGGTTTGCTCTCCCGAAGCAATCTCCACGTAAAAATGCGCGCCGCTCGTCAGCATTTCCACCTTGATATCTTCTTCCGTCAAAAATGCCGAAGCCGCGGGAAAGTTCTTTTGTATATACCCATAAATTCTGCTTTTAAGAATGTCTTCGTCAGGTACGCGCTTGACGATTTTTACGCGCGCGGAAAAGCCTGCGGGTAAATACGCTTGACAAATCTCCGTCGCCCGCGCTTCGTCCATTGCCGAATACGTTTTATCCGTCACCAAAAAGAATTCCGCGCCGCAGTCCTTTTTCGCAAGGGTAATTCCGCACAAAATCGCATTTTTTAATCCGTCCAAGCCGCGAATTTCTTCTAAAAATTTTTCCGTCTTACTCGCCATCCAACAACAACCTTATCTCTTTAAAAAATTCTTCCTTGGCGCACGCCGCCGCCACTTTTTTGTAAGGCTCGCCCTTCTTAAAAATCAAACACGAACCCTTGCCGCCTGCAATGCCTAAATCCGCGTCCTTCGCTTCGCCAGGACCGTTGACTACGCAACCCATCACCGCGATTTTTGCGCGCTTTTTATAAGGACGAACAAATTCCGTCACCTGATTTGCCAACGACATACTCTCCCATTCGCACCTGCCGCAGGTGGGACAAGCCACCACTTCGACAAACTGCTCGTCCAAGCCGCACGCCCGCAAAATATGCTGTGCCGCATACACTTCGCGCACGGGGTCGTCGGTGAGAGAAACGCGAATGGTGTCGCCGATACCGTTCAAAAGCAAAGCGCCGATACCCACCGCGCTTTTTACAATACCCGCCTCCGTCGTGCCCGCTTCCGTCACGCCCAAATGCAGGGGGTAAGAAGTACGATTTGCCAGTAGCGTGTACGCGTCCACCGTTAATTTCACGTCCGAAGCTTTGACCGAAATAACGACGTCGTTCACGCCGAATTTTTCTAAAATACCAACGTTATACAACGCGCTCTCCACCAAGGCTTCCGCGCTTCGCCCGTATTTTTCCAAAAAATGCTTTTCGATGCTGCCCGTATTTGAACCGACGCGCACGGGGATTTTATGCGCCTTCACGCAGTCCGCCACGTACGCAATTTCCCGTTCCCCGCCGATATTTCCCGGGTTGATACGCACCTTGTGCGCGCCGTTTTCTATCGCCGCCACGGCAAGCTTAGGCGAGAAATGTATATCCGCCACCAAGGGCAAACGGATTTTTTCCACAACGTCTTTCACCGCCGCCGCGTCCGCTTCGTCGGCAATCGCCACACGCACGATTTCACAGCCCGCGCGCTCCAACGCACGAATTTGCTCCACCGTTTTTTCTACGTCCGCCGTTTTTGTGGTGGTCATCGATTGAATTTTTACGCTTTCTCCGCCGCCCAGCCTCACGCCGCCGACGGATATTTTTTTACTCTCGCGCATACTCGCATCCCTTTATTTTTCTTTCTTTTCCGCTTTCATCATTTGTTTCAGCTCGGTCATAAACGACGACAAATCCTTAAACGAACGGTAGACGGACGCGTAACGGACGTAAGAAACCTCGTCCACCTTTTTCAAGCGTTCCATTACCATTTCACCGATGGCTTTGGTCGTGATTTCGCTTTCCATACTGTTGTATACCTGCTTAGAAATATCCGCCACCATATCGTCGATAACGGACATCGGCACGGGCCGTTTTTCGCAGGACTTGATAATGCCGTTACGGATTTTTTCCGCATTAAACGATTCGCGCGTGCCGTTATTTTTCACCACCAGCACGGGCGTAACTTCAATCGTTTCATACGTCGTAAACCGCCTACCGCAGCCTGTGCACTCCCTGCGGCGACGAATCGTTCTATCGTCGTCTGCCGAACGGGAATCCACCACCTTGCTATCCGTGCAATCACAATACAAACACTTCATTTTGCCGTCCCCTTTTTCATTTCAACGCGTACCTGGTATGCCCTTACGCCTTTTTTCCTTTTCTTTTGCGAATTTCCTTCACTTCGTTTTCGTACCCGTTGTCGCTCGGCGTATAATAAATCTTATCTTTGAGCGAATCGGGCAAATACTGCTGTTCTACGTACCCACCGTAATCGTGCGGATATTTATACTTACGGCCGTTTGCCTTATCTTCGGGGCTTGCCTTAGACGTATCCTTTAAATGCGGCGGAACGTTATCGTCGCGCACGTTTTTCGCGTCCGCTACCGCCGCATACATTGCGTTGACAACGGAATTGCTCTTTTCCGCTTCGCAAACGTAAATGATGGCTTGCGCCAACGGAATACGCGCTTCGGGATACCCGATTTTTTCCAAGGCGTACATCGCGGACGTCGCAATTTGTAGCGCGCGCGGATCCGCCATACCCACGTCTTCCGCCGAATGCACCACCAAACGCCGCGCCACCAGCATCGGATCACAGCCCCCTTCTATCAAGCGCATTGCATAATATAACGCCGCGTTGGCGTCGCTCCCGCGTAAGGATTTGCAAAACGCTGAAAGAAAATCGTAATAGGTGCTTTCGTTATACGACAACGCCTTGCGCTGAATGGACTGCTCGGCGTCCGTAAGCGTTATGCGCACCTGACCGTTCGCGTCGGGCGCAGTGGTCAAAGCCGCCAGCTCCAACGCGTTATATGCCGAGCGCAAATCCCCCGCCGCCATCACGGCAATATGCTCGATAGCGTCTTGGTCTACCTGTATATTTTGCTTGCCCAACCCCTTGTGACGGCTTTTTACCGCCGCCTGCAACGCGCCGATGATATCTTCCTTAGAAAGCTGCTTGAATTCAAACACGCGGCAACGCGAAACGATAGCCGGCGTCATCGAAGCGTACGGATTTTCCGTAGTGGAGCCGATGAAAATAATCGTGCCTTGCTCGATCGCGGGCAGCAGCGAATCGCTTTGCGTTTTACTGAAACGATGGCATTCGTCCAGCAATAAATAGGTGCGTTTTCCGTATAGCTTCAAATTTTCACGCGCCTGCTCCACCGATTTTTTGACGTCCGCAACCCCTGCATTGACGGCGTTAAGCTTGATAAACTCCCCGTTCGTACGCAAAGCGATAATATTCGCCAACGTCGTTTTTCCGCAACCGGGCGGCCCCCAAAAAATACAGCTGCCCAGCCGATCGGAAGCGATGGCGCGGCGCAAAAGCGAGCCTTCCGCAACAATGTGCTTTTGCCCGATGAATTCGTCCAAGGAGTTGGCGCGCATACGCTCCGCAAGCGGCTTCGCCGTGTCTTCATTTTTGTTAAAATCAAATAAATCCATAATTTCTTCCGTTAAACCAACGTTTTATCTGTGCGTTTTCGTACCCGTGTGCTTACTCTTCGTCGCGCTATGCGGTCGCTTCAACGCCTTACGGATATCGTTGGCATTGTTCTTGCCCAGCTCGTACCCCTTTTCGTAAGCAAACTCAATTTGCCTTAAATCGTACTGGCTCATCGACCCAAGCTCAGGCTCTAACCAAAAATCAATAATGTCCTTAAAATCGTCCTTACGCCGCTCCGTGCGGTAATTATCCATAATATCGATGGTTTCAATAAGGATTTTTAAAACGTTGGGACTATCTTCACTCGCGTCCCTATGTCCCAAAACGTCTACGCCGACAACGATATCCGCGCCCATTTTTTTGACCTGAGAAACGGGAACGCGCTCCAAAACGCCGCCGTCAATCAAGCGCATTCCGTCTTTTTCGTAGGGGTGAAACACAACGGGAATACTCGCCGAAGCCACCACCGCGTCCACAACGCTGCCTTTGGAAAATTCGATAAGCTTTTGCGAAATCATATCTACCGCATAGCAGCGGAAAGGAATTTTTAAATCGTCAAAGGTAATATCGCCGATATATTTAATCAGCAGCTCCCGAATTTTTTTCGTACCGGAAACGCCGCCGCGCCGCCCCGTAAACGTAATCAAATCCAAAATACGCAAGCTAAGCGCCGCTTCCTTCATTTTTTCCACCGTCAAGCCCGCCGCATATCCTGCGCCTACAACCGCGCCCATCGACGTACCCGTGATAAAATCGGGCTTCACGCCCACTTCTTCCAAACCGCGTAAAAAACCGATGTGGGCTACGCCGCGGCTACCGCCCGAGCCCAATGCTAAACCAAGTGTTTTTTTCAATTTTCTCTCCTTTCCCCATTTTTTATCTATACGGGGAGTTAAGTACACGTAAGCCTTCCATTTACCGTACAGCCCTTTTAGAGAGTTGCAAAAAGCAAACGGAATTATTTACCCGCCTTTGCATATGCGCCAAGCAGCTTCCACTCCAAGGCGTTTTCTTGTATCTCCGCAAGCATTTTTTGCGTTTCGTCAGCCGTAAAATCACATTCCGCTTCAATAAAGAAACGATAATCCCCAGGTCTATCCTTGACGGGACGGCTTTCAATTTTCGTCATATTGATTTCGTATTGCGCAATAAATTGCAGCAACGCCAAAAGCCCGCCCGGACGGTGCGGCCCTACCACCGAGAAAAAGAGCTTTTCTCCGCGTGCAGGCAAAGCTTGCTTGCCCTTTTTAATCAACAAAAACTGCGTAAAATTGTTCGGCTCGTCCGAAATACAATTTTTCCCCATTACGAATCCGCCGCGGATATTTTCGGTATGCGCGCCCGCAATCGCCGCGCTCTTGCCCGTTTCATCTTCCATCGCACGAGCGATGCCAAACCCCGTAGACTCCGTTTCACGCAAGGCGGCAAACGGCATTTCCCGACTTAAAAAGGTCGCGCATTGATCAAGTGCCTGTCGGTGAGAATACACCCTGCCGATTTGCGATAACGGCGTGCCTTCCTTATAAATTAAACGATGTTCTACGCGGATAATGAGTTCTTTGACCGCATAAAGATCGGTAGCCGATTGCATCAAGTCCAAATTTTGAGAAACGCCGCCCTGTAAACTGTTTTCAATGGGGATTGCCGCTGCGTCCACCCTGCCGTTTTCCACCGCGGCAAGCACTTCGGGAAAATTGCGGAAAGGCACGCACTCGTCCCAGTTGACCGTAGACGAGAGCGCGGACGCTTCCGCTTGAAGAAATTGTTTTGCCGCAAGATGGGAATAGCTCCCTTCCGGTCCTAAAAATGCGATTTTCATACCATTTTATCCTTTACTCCATTATACCTGTTCCGCCAAATCCAACAACAACCTTTCGGTATCCGCCCAACCAAGGCAAGGGTCGGTGATGGATTTACCAAACACTTCATCGTGTTTTTGGTTGCCTTCTTCCAAAAAGCTTTCAATCATAAACCCTTTGACAATGCGCTTAAAATCCTTGTCAAACCGTCTGTTTTGCATTACTTCTTCTGCAATACGGATTTGCTGACGGCATTGCTTTGCCGAGTTGGAATGATTGCAGTCGATGACGATAGCGGGATTTTCCAGCTTGCTGCCACGGTACATTTCTTCCAGCTTCATTACCGTTTCATAATGGAAATTCGGCACGTCCATGCCAGCTCCGTCCACGCCGCCGCGCAAAATTGCGTGCGCATACGGATTTCCGCTGGAACTCACCTGATAGTTGCGGTACTTAAATACCTGCGGGCTTTGCGCCGCAAAAATGGAATTGACAAGCGCGATAATGTTACCGCTCATCGGATTTTTCATACCCACGGGCGCGTCGATACCGCTTGCCACCTGACGGTGAAGCTGGTCTTCTACGCTGCGCGCACCGACTGCGTGATAAGACAAAAGGTCTTCTACGTAGGGCGTATTTTCAGGATAAAGCATTTCGTCCGCAGACGTCAGTCCCGATTCGTTGATTGCCGCAAGGTGCAGCGCGCGAATACTGCGGATACCCCTTGCTATATCTGCCGCCCCTTCGGGGTCGGGCTGTAAAAACATACCCTTATAACCAACGCCCTTGGTACGGGGCTTGTTGGTATATACGCGGGGTACGATCACCAGCTTTTCCTTTACCTGCTCGTTCAGCTTTCCCAAACGGGCAATATATTCAAGAGTGGGGGCAGGCTCGTGCGCGGAGCAAGGTCCTATAACGACGAGCATTTTTTCGCTTCTGCCTGCGATAACGTCGCGGATTTCTTCATCGCGCGCCTTTTTTATTTCCTGCATTGCAGGCGTTAAGGGCTTTTCCGCTATAAATTCCTCGGGTTCGGGAATAAAACATTGTTTTTCTAACATAATCGTGTTCTCCTTTCCATCCTCTCTTAGTATCTCTGCTTATTCTTCTCAATATATTTTAACACTTCTTCACTAACGTAT